>CAZYYV010000096.1:0-3361 GCA_964651295.1 uncultured Bacteroides sp. | reverse complement strand
CATTCTATAATCCGTTTCATGGTCTTTCAGATTTGTTAAGCCAACCGTTTAAATGGTGTAGCCGATATAGTTTGAAGGAGATATGCGATGGAGTTCGGCTCGAACATCTTCGCTAATACCCTGTAGGCCATCGATAAATTCAGAGATGGCAGCACCATCAACAACTGAATTTGTACGAGTTAGTGCTTTAAGTGCTTCGTAGGGTTTGGGGTAACCTTCGCGACGAAGAATTGTCTGAATTGCTTCTGCAACCACACTCCAGCAACCGTCGAGGTCGGCTGCTATAGCATCTGCATTGAGTATAAGTTTACCAAGCCCTTTGAGAGTCGATTCGATTGCGATGAGGGTATGAGCCAAAGGCATACCAATATTGCGGAGTACTGTCGAGTCGGTAAGGTCTCGTTGGAGACGAGATACAGGAAGTTTGGTTGAAAGGTGTGTCAATATTGCATCAGCTACTCCGAGGTTGCCTTCTGAGTTTTCGAAGTCAATGGGATTTACTTTATGTGGCATTGCTGAAGAACCAACTTCGCCTTCTTTGATGCGCTGCTTGAAGTAGTTCATCGAGATATAGCTCCATATATCGCGATCGAGGTCTATCATAATAGTATTGAGACGACGAACTGCATCGAAGAGCGCTGCAAGATTATCGTAGTTCGAAATCTGTGTGGTGAGGCATTCGCGTTCGATTCCGAGGTAGTCGCGGAGGAAACGAGCTCCGAAAATCTGCCAATCAATATCGGGATATGCTACTCGGTGAGCGTTGAAATTACCGGTTGCTCCACCAAATTTACCTGAATATGGCACTTTCGTAAGGCTGTCAAGCTGAACTTCAAGGCGATATGCAAATACTGCCAATTCCTTACCAAGCGTTGTGGGCGATGCTGGCTGGCCATGGGTCTTTGCGAGCATAGGGATTTCGGCATACTCTGCTGCGAGTTCATTTACTTTTTCAATGAGACGCTTGTAAGCGGGTACGATTACATCGTTCATTGCGTCGCGCATCATCATGGGGAATGATGTGTTGTTGATATCCTGCGAAGTAAGTCCGAAATGGATAAATTCTTTGCGATCGGCAAGACCTAGGGCGTCAAAGCGAGATTTGATAAAGTATTCTACTGCTTTAACATCGTGGTTGGTTGTACGCTCAATGGTCTTAACCTCTTCCGCTTCGGCAACGGTGAATGCCTCGGGGCTATAGATATTACGAAGTGATTCGATCTGCTCGGCTGTGAGAGCTGGCAACTGAGGGAGACCTACGCTCGATAGTGCAATGAAGTACTCAATTTCAACTTTTACACGATAGCGAATTGTTGCATATTCCGAAAAGTATGCTGCGAGAGGTTCGCACTTGCCGCGATAGCGGCCATCAACAGGAGAGACTGCTGTGAGGGCTGAAAGTATCATAGTTTAGGGATGATAAGTGTCTATATGACGTTTTTTCTTTTCTTCAAATATTTCTGAGATGGTCAGCAGAATGCCACTTTCTTCGACATCGCCAAACTCATCATTTATTGCCGTGCCAAACATCTTCATTGTCGGCGACAATCCCATATAGGCGTGCACCAATGGTGGTATTGTTCGGCCATGCTCGCGCACCTTGGCGTTTAGTATCCGTGCATCTTCCTTAAAGTCGCCACCGACAAATATCGACTCAAGTTCTTCTTGTGGGGTCTGTATCTTTAGCGATTTAATCGGACGTACGAGGCAATCTGGATCGGGAAAGTACTTATGAAGGAAGTACAATATCAAATCGCGGCAATAAGCGGTATAGCTCGGATACATCGTTACTTTGCCAAAGAGATATTTTATCTCTGGGTAAACCACAGTGAGCGAACCAAGACCGTCCCAGAGGTTATCAAGTGCATACAATGCCTTTGCTCCTGCACGAGACGACTGATACTCAGGACGTACAAACGAACGGCCCAATTCTATGGTATACGGCAAATATTCTTTGAGGAAGCGCTGCGAAAAACTGAACATATGGCTCGTGGCAATCCGCGGACGCCCTACCTCATCTAACGTTATTTCTTTTCCTCGGATAAAACGATATCCTCCGAGTATGAGTTTGCTTTCGGGGTCCCATACCAACAACTGGCTACATGGAACTTCCATAGTATCAAATTCGTCGATATCACACTCTTTCCCCGAACCGCCGCCGGCACTTCGGAATGCGATTTCTCGGAGTCGACCAATCTCTCGCATCACATTTGGCGAGTTAAAGGCATTGACTACATAAAGCTCGTTCCCGCCCTTATTTGTTTGGCGAAGGAAGCGAGCCGGTGTCAATTCTGACTCGATTAGTTCGGTATCGACTGGTTCTATTATAGGTTGATTCATTCTTCGTTATATTGTGACGGGAGTGAATATACTATATCTCTAAGCATTGCGGCCTCTGATGCCGCTTTCGGCCCGCCCTGAAGCGATTCCCATGGTATTGGCTTGCCACATGTGAGTGTAAACGTTTTTCCTTTCGACCGAATTACTTCTCGAGGCAAAAGAACCATCTCATAGTTAAATTTCAAGCCTAGACGTTTACGAAAACGAGCCCATCTATAAAAGGATTTGGAATTCTCGCCGGCGAAGTGAACTGGAACTATATCGCGACGGCTCTCTATTGCTTTCGATACTACCATCTTGCGCCATACCAAATCTGCTATTTTGCCATCGGGGCCTAATCGCGATACTAATCCGGCTGGATATATAACCACGGGGTCATCACCGGCCAAAATTGTATCTATCGTAGCTACTGAATTGCGACTTTGGGATCCATGCTTATTTATCGGAATAAAACACTCGCGAAGGGGCTCTACTGCCATCAATAAATCGTTCACAACAAAATGAACGGGCGTATTATCATAGTGTTCACTTATATGCGCTATCATCGAGATTCCATCGAGGCCGCCCAACGGATGATTGCTAACGATTATGCAACGACGATTCGTCGGCATATTATCAACTCCGCGCATTTTCAATGCCACTCCTAGATCGGATAATATCGCTCTACAAAAGTCCGGGCCGCGAAGTGGAAAGTTGCGTTCCAACAATCCATTGAGTTCTTCTTGACATATAAGTCTTTCAACCATACCGACTAAAACCCGAGGCACATAACGGCTCCGGGCTCCAAGACGCTCTTTAAGCACCTTAGCTATATCTATTTTTATCGGTCGGTCGATAGCGTAAGTGTTTTAATGCTTTGCAAATTTACTCATTTTCGCCCAATAATTAACCCCAAATACCTTTTTTTTACGTTTTATCTATTTTTACTTGTCAATAGACCTCGCTTTCTCTCTTTTCTATCACTATCTTTTCCTCTTACAATGCATATTTCCCCGCCATATAAAAATTCCACAATCATTCC
>CAZYYV010000095.1:0-3709 GCA_964651295.1 uncultured Bacteroides sp. | reverse complement strand
ACGAAACCATCGGATTTTACGAAAAAAATCGCTAATTTCGCCTTTATAATTACATTTAGATATGAGTTTTAAGTCAATTATAGCGTCTGCTGTTCTGTTAATGTCTTGTGCATTAACTACTTCAGCGGATAATATTCTCGGTATCGATGGCGAAGAATCGACATCGGTAGGCATATATATCAAAGAAATATCGACAGGTAAGGTGCTTGTCGACCATAACTCGCATCTCGCACTCACTCCTGCGTCGGTGATGAAAGCCATCACTACGGCAACTGCTCTTTCGGTTAAAGGGGCTGACGGACATTTCGATACAAAGGTGGCTCTTCGTGGTGTGAAGGGCAATAAAGGAGAGTGGAATGGCGATATAGTTGTTACCGGAGTTGCCGACCCGACCCTCGAAAGTGAATATTTCCGCTCGACTCGCGGCTTCGGCGATTCGATAGTAGCTACACTCCGTCGTCGTGGTATCAAACAGGTCAATGGTGCTATTGTGGTTAATGAGTCGCTCAGAGATGCCGGTCCGGTGATGAAATGGGAGCTAGAAGATATTGCGTGGCCCTATGGAGCCGGGTTGTATGGCTTTAACTATCGCGATAATTGCGTGGTGGTCTATCCCGGTACGGGTCGTACCAAGCCCGAAGTGCCTGGTCTCGATATTCAGGTTGTTAAGACATCGGGTCGCAACGACCTCGTGCGTGGTGCGTTTAGCGACCGTTTGATGGTCTACACTCGCGACCCCGGTAATACCAAGTGGGCGCTTAGTACCACCGTGCCCGACCCGTCGGCTGTCTTTATAGCTGAACTTACCAAGAAAATGAACGATGTCGGTATAAAAGTAGGTACCAAAGCATCTGCACCGAATGGAGAAACTACTACAATCTATACGCATCAGTCGCCTACGTATGCAGATATTATGCATAGTCTGATGGTCCGCTCCGACAATCTTTTCGCCGAAGGTATGCTTCGACTTATTGCCCCCACAAGCACTCGTACAGCCGCAATTAAACGCGAAAAACAGCTTTGGGCGACACGTGGCATTAATACTCGATATACTATCATAAACGATGGCAGTGGTTTGACTCGAGCCAATCGTCTATCGGCTCACTTTATTGGTGATGTTCTCGAGTGGATGGCAAATTCTCCCCAAGCCGAGACCTATGCATCGTTCTTCCCCCGAGCCGGTAAGGATGGAACGCTACGCGGATTCCTTGCCAAATCGCCGCTCAAAGGCACGATTGCTCTCAAAACCGGTAGTGTCAGCTCTGTGCAGTGCTATGCAGGCTATCGTCTTGATAAGGATGATAAACCTACACATGTTGTGGTGATTATGGTGAACGGATTCTTTTGTCCGCGAGAACAAGTACGACGTGCGTCTGAGCGTCTCCTCGATCAAACTTTCAATTGAATATGACAGAACTGAATACCCTTATACAATTAAATATCGAACTCGAAGGCTTGCTACGTATCCTTGCCGATCGTGAAGATGAGCAGGCTCGCGAGCTTTTGGCGCGTAAATATGCCGACTATAAAGCGGCTATGGATTTACTTCTTGATGATAAAGAGGAAGATGTGCAACCTGAACCAGTCGATATAGTTGCCGAGGCTCCTATCTATGAGTCTGAACCCGAGCCTGAACCCGAACCTATTATCGTTGATTCTACTCCCGACCCAATTTACGAGCCTGAGCCTGTCGTGGTGAATCTTCAACCACGTAAGGTGCGTGTCAATCTTGGTAAAATCATTACGCTTAACGATAAGTTTCGCTATATTCGAGAAATTTTTAACGGAGATGAGCGCGACTTTAACGATACTATCGCTCTGCTTACCGATATGGATAGCTACACCGAAGCCGAGGATTACCTCATTAATGATATGATGCTCGACCCGGAAGCCCCCGGCGTTGCAGAGTTTCTCAATCTTTTAAGTCATAATATGCCAGCCTGACCAATGTCCGGAAAACTCTATATAGTACCCACACCCGTCGGCAATCTTGCCGATATGGCACCGCGAGCTATCGAAGTACTCAGTCAAGCGTCGCTTATTCTTGCCGAAGATACGCGTACGTCAGCTGTGTTGATGAAACATTTTGGTATTACAACTCCGATGGCAAGCCATCATAAATATAACGAGCATAAGAATCTTGATCCGATACTCGACCGTATCGCTTCCGGCGAAAATATAGCTTTGGTGTCGGATGCGGGGACGCCCGGTATTTCCGATCCGGGATTTATGTTGTCGCGAGAATGTCGTCGTCGTGGTTTGCCTGTAGAGACACTCCCCGGTCCGACTGCTTTTGTGCCGGCTCTTGTAAATTCAGGCTTGCCGTGCGATCGCTTTTTCTTCGAAGGCTTCTTGCCGCAGAAAAAGGGTAGGGCAACACGTTTTGCTTTCTTGGCGGAGTTGCCCGTTACATTTATTATATATGAGTCGCCTTTGCGTGTGGCTCGCACGCTAGCACAGTTGGCTGAATGTTGCGGCCCGACTCGCGAAGCTGCCGTCTGTCGCGAAATTTCGAAGTTGTACGATACTACCCATCGTGGCACACTCGAGGAATTAGCTCAGCATTTCGCTACCAATCAAGCACGCGGCGAAATCGTTATCATCGTTGCAGGCAAAGAGCGTCCTGATGCGGAAGAGCGTCGCCATAAAAACAAATATCGCGATGCCGATGATAGTGAAGAATAATCGATATCTATCTACAATCAAATATTAAGCAATATGAAAAAAGTACTCGTATCAGTCCTTGTCGTTGCGGCAGTATTGTCTGCTTGTACCGACAAAAAAACTCAGCAAGAGCAGCAAGAGCTAGCTGAAGCTACCCGTGCCGAACTCGTTGCTGCCGTAAACGATCGCGATCAGCTAATTGAACTCGTTAGCCAGATTTCCGCGGATATGGAGCAAATCAAAGAACTAGAAAACATTCTTTCTGTACCGGGAGTAAGCGAAACTCCTAATAAACGCGAACAAATTCACTCAGATATAGTCGCTATACAGCAAACTTTGATGCAGCGTCGTCAAAAATTGGCAGAACTTGAATCAAAACTTGCAAAATCGTCGCAGTCGAATTCTAATCTTAAAAAGACTATTACTTCGCTGCGTGCACAAATCGATTCTCAAACTGTCGAAATCGAAAATCTACGCGCAAGCCTCGGTGTTGCTAATGAACGTATCGAAACGCTCGATTCTGCGGTCGACTCGCTTAATACTACTGTAAATACTGTAGTGGCGCAGCTCGATTCTACTGTACAGGAAAATGAAGCCCTGGCAAATGAACTCAATCTTTGCTATTTTGCTATTGGTACTAAGAGCGAACTCAAGGACCGAAAAATTATTGAGACCGGTTTCCTTCGCAAAACTAAATTGATGAAAGGCGATTTCGATAAAGATTTCTTCACCGTTGGTGATAAGAGAAACCTAACCACAATCGAACTTCACTCTAATAAAGCCGAAGTGCTCACCAATCAACCCGCAGGATCATATACAATAGAAGATGCAGACGGACAAAAAGTGCTTCGCATCACAAATCCTGTTGCTTTCTGGAGTCTGAGCAACTACCTCGTAATAAAAATAGATTAATCGAACATATATCACGCTTTAGTTTGCCGTGGTCAGTCGTGAGACTAGCCACGGATTTTTTTTACTACTGCGATTATAATATCAACTCGCTAAAAACTGCGTCTAAAAGGTCTAAACCGGGCTAAAAAGCGCC
>CAZYYV010000094.1:0-3975 GCA_964651295.1 uncultured Bacteroides sp. | reverse complement strand
TTTGTTTCCATAAAAATGGTAAAGATAACCATAATTTCGGTTTGTCGATTGTTAAGAAAATGATGTAATTTTGCATCGTAAGAAAGAAGAGTATGGAAGTGATTCAATTTGATACGATTCAACAAGTCAACGATTTCTATGGTGTGAGCACTTTACACCCGTTGGTAACTGTGCTACATCTCGACCGCGAAATAGCAAATTCGCCACGAAAGTACCAAGTGCGCTATGGCGTATATGCTTTGTGGCTGAAGGAAACAAAAGGCTGCACTATGTCGTACGGACGAACGCCTTACGACTTCGATGAGCAGACCGTTACTTCATTCGAACCGGGGCAGACTATCACGGTTGAATTGACTAACGAATCGGTGCGTCCACGCTGCGTGGGATTGCTCTTTCACCCCGACTTTTTGCAGCGCACCAACCTCGGCAAGAATATTCAGCGATATGAGTTTTTCTCGTACACAAGTACCGAAGCCTTACATTTATCGGAAGCTGAAGTGATGGTGTTCAAGCAAGTGCTTGATATGGTAGATACGGAGTTGAAGCATCCTATCGACAATCATACTCGAGAGTTGATGATTTCGAATATAGAGTTACTTCTCAACTACTGTCTTCGTTTCTACGACCGCCAGTTTATTACTCGCGAAGAAATCAACCACAACGTTGTTAAACGCTTCGACATGATGCTACGTGAATATCTTAAAACCAAAGCTATGTCTGAAGGTTTGCCTACTGTGGCATATTTTGCTGAAAAATGCTGTCTTTCAACCGGATATTTCGGCCAATTAGTCAAAACCGAGACCGGACGCACCGCAAAAGACTTCATCAACGACCGTGTACTGTCGGTGGCTAAAGAATATCTTAACGATGAGTCGCTAACTATAGGTACAATCGGCGAAATGCTCGGATTCGAGTATCCGCAGCACTTTGTGCGATTCTTCAAACAACACACAGGTCAGACTCCAAACGAATACCGAAAAGCAATATAACCCTCTCTTTCAAATGAATTTAAAAACGATTATTATGGCAGCAATCACATTGGTGTCAAGCGGTTTTGTACACGCAAACAACGACACCACAGTCGACAAGATTCCCTATGTGCGCCTCAATAATGGCGAGAATATGCCACGATTCGGCATTGGCACATTCAACGTACCAAGCAACGAAATTTGCAAGGATGCCGTACTCACAGCATTACGAATGGGGTACCGTCATATCGACACCGCACACGCCTATATGGATGAGCAAGGCGTTGGCGAAGCTATAAACCAATTTATGGCAGAAAGCGGAGTACCTCGCAACGAAATATGGGTAACATCAAAGATTTGGCCGACTGAATATGCCGATCCTCAGGCTATCGACAAGATGCTTGCACGCCTCGGGCTCGACTATATCGACCTCGTGTATCCTCATCAACCCGTAGGCGATGTAAAAGCCGCTTGGCATAACCTTGAAGCAGCTGTAAAATCCGGCAAAGTCCGCGCATTAGGACTTTCGAATTTCGAAGTTAAAGGAGCCGAGGAACTTTACCGTTGGTGCGTCGACAGTACGGAAATCAAGCCGTCGGTAATTCAATATGAATGTCATCCATATGCTCAGCGTGTCAAAGAACGGGAGTTGGCAGAGAAAGACGGCTTAGTGGTTGAATGTTGGTATCCGCTCGGCGGAGCGGCATCTCGAGGAGCGCTCTTCAACGACCCAACAATCAAGGCAATCGCCGAAGCACACAAGTGCACTCCTGCTCAGGTTATAATCCGCTGGCATATCCAAGAGGGGTTCTCTGTGATTCCCGGAGCTACTGACCACGGCTATATCGAAGAGAATATCAACGCTGTTAAACAGGTGGAACTCAGCGACGAAGAGATGCAGCAGATGCGCGCACTCAATCGCGAAAAACGATTCTATGAATTCGACATCGAACAGACTCGCCAATTCTGCAATTATCCCCTTCCCGACGCTGCCGACAACGACGCTTGGCAAAAGAAAATGAACGATGAACTCGAAAAATAATGATTAAGCACATCCTAACATATATAATCGCTTCGCTACTTTGCATAGCGAACGCATCTTGCCAAAAAAACTCTGAAATTGAATCTGAAATGACTAAAATCCTCTTTATCAATGGCAGTCCAAACCGCAACGGTAACACTGCCGGCTTAGCTAAAATCCTACTTGACGGCAAAGAGTACGAAACATTAAACCTCAACGACTATCGTATCAATTTCTACGGTCAAACACTCAAAGGAGACCAACTTAACGAAGTGATTGACAAGATGAAAGGTGCAGATGTCGTTGTGATGGGTTCTCCGGTCTATTGGCACAATATGTGTGGCTCAGTACGCACGCTAATGGAGCGTTTCTACGGCTATGTCGCCGGAGGAACATTCGAAGGCAAACGTCTTTTCTTCCTTTATCAAGGCGAAGCTCCTACCGATTGGATGATTAATGATGGAGAATACTCAATGTCGCGTTTTGCCGGTATGTATGGCTTTACATACGAAGGAATGGCAACAAACGAGGCTGAGGCAAGAAGCCTTAGAAGCAAATTATAATTATGGAACTCACAAAGGAATGGGACAAAACCTTTGCAAAAAGCGACAAAGTAGAGCACAATAAGGTTACTTTTAAAAATCGATTTGGCATCACTCTTGCTGCCGATATATATATGCCCAAGGATGCCGTAGGCAAGTTGCCGGCTATAGCAGTATGCGGACCTTTCGGCGCGGTGAAAGAACAAGCTAGCGGATTATATGCTCAGACTCTTGCCGAACAGGGATTTATCACGATTGCTTTCGATCCGTCGTTTACCGGTGAAAGTAGTGGAGAACCTCGCTACACATCGTCGATAGATATCAATACCGAAGACTTCTGTGCCGCCGTTGATTTCCTTTCTTGCAACGCTAATGTTGATGCCGAGCGTATTGGCATTGTAGGCATCTGCGGTTGGGGCGGTATAGCTCTCAATGCAGCTGCTCTTGACCCTCGTATCAAGGCTACAGCGAGCATCACTCTCTACAACATCACTCGCGTGACGCAAAAGGGTTATTTCGATTCGATGGATGAAGATGCTCGACACAAACTGAAAGTCGATTTGGCGCGTCAGCGCACCGAGGAATACCGCAATAATGACATCAAGCCACAAGGCGGATTGCCGGCCGAAGCCCCCGATGGTGCGCCTGATTTTTTCAAGCAATATATTGCATACTACAAATCGGAAAAACGTGGCTACCATCCCCGTTCACTCAACTCGAATATGGGTTGGAATATCACTTCAACCCTTATGCGACTAAATCAGAACCTTTGGATTGCCGCTGCCGAAATCCGCACTCCCGTATTAATCGTACATGGCGAAAATGCGCATAGCCGCTACTTCGGTGAAGAGGCATACGCGATTGTTACGAGTGGCAAATATGCTGATAACAAACGTTTGTTCATTGTGCCCGGTGCTACGCATTGCGACCTCTACGATGGCGGCGACGATAACTTCATCCCTTGGGCCGAAATCGTTGATTTTTTCAAAAACAATCTTTGAGATGAATTATTTTGAATGGCAGAAGGGCGAGCCTAACGATGCATACGCACAATATTTCAGCGGTAAGAGCTACCTTGCCAATATCGTACCGAAGAACCTTTCGAACGAAGAGAAATCGGCACTACATCTCTATAACGTAACTTTCGAACCCGGCTGCAGAAATAACTGGCATATACACCACGGCGCACGTCAAATACTAATCTGCGTTTCCGGTTGTGGATGGTATCAAGAATGGGGTAAAGCGGCAATCGCTCTTAAAGCCGGCGATGTAATTGACATTCCAGAAGGCGTAAAACACTGGCACGGCGCTCAGCGAGATTCTTGGTTTCAACACCTTGCTACTCACATATCCACAGGTGGAGATGAAAGCAACGAATGGCTTGAAGCGGTCGACCCTCTACTATATGAAAAGTTGATTTAAATAATAATGTATTGAATATGAT
>CAZYYV010000093.1:0-4050 GCA_964651295.1 uncultured Bacteroides sp. | reverse complement strand
GGGTGCTATGCAGGTGAAAATTGCGTTTCGACTTTGACTGTAGGCTAATTTATGAGCGTTATTGTTGACTCTACATATGTCTTTTCGCATTGGTGAATTTTTGAACGAATAAACTGAAGTCTTATACACTTTGGGAGTCATTTAAGCTGATGGGAATTTGGCAAGGTGTGGATATGAGTTCTTTTTCCGGTGATATTTTATAATAAATCGGGTTAAATGAGGTTATATAGATGATAAGTATTCTTTGATGAAGAAAGAAAACGTCTATAAGTGGTCGTTTATAGACCGAATAAGCATAGCGGTGTTGAATTTTGGAGTCAACATCGCTCTTGCTCGTATGCTTTGTGCCGACGATTTCGGGTTGTTGGCAATGGTGGCTATTTTTATCGCAATCGCCTCCGATTTATCGAGTTGTGGCCTCTCTGATGGTCTTATCCATAAGTCGGAACCGACAGAATTGGATTATTCGACGGTGTTTGTCTTTAATCTCGGTATAGGTCTAGTTTTTGCGTCGGCATTTTTCTTTGGCGCCCCGTTTATAGCCGGATATTTCGGGCATGAAGAGCTTACTACAGTAATGCGTATGGCCGGATTGTGCTTTGTATTTCAGTCGATGTCGTATGTGCAAGAGACGCGTCTACGCAAGCAGATGCGTATGCGGTCGATGTGTTTTGTGCGTGTCGGGGCTACTATTACGGTTGGCACTCTCGGTATTCTTGCCGCGTATTTAGGCTATGGGTATAAGGCGCTCATTATTACGCAGATATGTCTATCGTTCTTTTTCTTCGTATATTATACGATAGCTACTCGATGGTTTCCGAAGATACAATTCAGCATCAAGGCTTTTAAGGAGTTTTTCAACTATGGCGTGCACTTGATGCTGGCATATTTGGGAAGTATCGTAGGCCGAAATATCAATACATTTGTGTTGGGTCGTTTCTACTCGTCGTCGATGTCGGGTATTTACTATCAAGGCGCAAAACTTGCTGTGGTGCCATTCAGTATCTGCGAAGGAACGTTGAACTATCCATTCTTTGCCGTAGCGTCGAATGAAGCCGACCCCGGCAAGGTGCGAGTTCTGATTAAGAATATGCTTGCAACGATAGTGTCGGTAAATGGTGTTTTTATGATGCTGATGCTAGTAGGCGCGGCTCCATGTATCGAATTTCTCTATGGTGATAAATGGCTGGCTGCAATCCCGGTATTCCGAGTTTTGGCTGTGGCAGAGTTTTTGGTTTGTGTACGAGCGTATATGCAGACTATTTGCAAGGTTTATGCTCGAACGACCTTTATACGTAATATGGGTTTTGCCGAGGTGGCTATTCAGCTCTCGCTATTGGCTATCTTCTATAGCTACGGAATAATATGGATTGCGTGGACTCAAGCTATGGGTTTTGCTATATCGCTGTGCATCTATACGTTCTATTGTCGTCGCTTAACGGGGTTGACGCTGGGCTCAATCTTGTCGATATATGCGAGGTCGATATGGTTGCAGGTATTGGCAGCGATTGCTTGCCTCGGTGTTCTGTATCTCTTGCCGGACGCGAGTGCCTTTGTGCAGTGTGTGTTGCTCTTGGGAGTGTATGCCGGAGTAATAATAGGCGTTGGCGAAGCAACCAAAGCAAGTGCTTATATGTCGCTCCGCCAACGGATTCTTAAGCGTTAATTAAGTCGTATTATTTAAAGGCTTCCGCAGCTTCGCGGATGGCGTGGAACATACGTTCGATTTCGGGCGTAAGTTCTTTGTTGCGTCGGCTCATCATGCGACGCGCAATTTCGAAGAATTTGGTCATCGAAACGTCGGTATATCCGGCTACGGAGCCTTCGCTGAACGATGCTACGAAGTTACGTGGATAGCCCGAACCGTGGATGTTTACGCCTACACCGAGTACGGTGGCGGTGTTGAACATCGTGTTGATGCCAGCCTTTGAGTGGTCGCCCATTATGAGACCGCAGTGTAGCAAACCGGTGCGGACGAATCGCCCGGTATGGTAGTTCCACAAGCGTATTGGGGTGTAGTCGTTTTTGAGATTAGAAGCAACGCATCCTGCTCCGAGGTTGCACCACTCGCCGATAACTGCATTGCCAAGGTAGCCGTCGTGAGCTTTATTGGAGTATGCTTGCATTACTACGTTATTTAACTCACCGCCGACTTTGCACCAAGGGCCTATCGTGGTAGCTCCATAGATTTTTGCACCCATATTGATGTTGGCGTGTTCGCATAGAGCGATAGGGCCTCGGAGCATAGAGCCTTCCATAATTTCGGCATCGCGTCCGATGTAAATCGGACCGTTTTTTGTGTTTAGGAATGCACCTTCGACAGTAGCACCTTCTTCGATGAAAATCTGCGAAGGGTCGCCGATTACGATGTTGGAGTTGCTGATTGGTTGAGAATTACGACCGGTAGTGAGACGGATAAAGTCGTCGGAGAGAACCTTGCCGTTAAGCATGAAAATGTCGTAGAGGTGAGCAACGTGTGTGATATCGCCTTCGTAAATAATCGGTTCAGCTCCATTGCCTCGTCGAGCTACTTCGATTTCGCCGGCAACGAGACGTTGGTTGGAGCCGAGTGCAGCAACGGCGCTTGCAAGAGCAGCATCGGGAATTACGTGTCCGGCAATATATAGAGCATCTGTATCGGTGGTATTATGGTATATTTCAGAAAGATAGTCGGTCGCAGGAGCCCAATGATAGTCGCCGACAATGTACCACTGCCATTTTTCGGCGATTGTGTCAATGCCGATGCGTAAAGCACCCACCGGACGGGTGTAGGTGAGCGGCAAAAGTTCGGCACGGACAACAGGCTCGTCAAATATCGTAATATTCATTGTTTAGAATAGAATTTTATGATGTATTTGTCGTGCAAAATTACTAAATTTGCATTGTATTTAAAAAGACTGAAAACAAATATGCGAAAGTATAAAATATTTCTGGCAGCTGCATTGATGGCATTCGGTATTTCATCGTGTAGCGACGAACCGGAAATAACAACAGGCGAAACAGATAACGTCGGAACAGAAACCCCTGACGTAGATGCCGACGTACTCGGTTTTTATCTTCTGAATGAAGGCAACTTAGGTGCCAATAAATCAACGCTGGACTATTATGATTACACGACTGCGACTTATTATCGCAATATCTATGCAGAGCGTAATCCGTCGGTAGTATTCGAGCTCGGTGATGCCGGAAACGATATTGCAGTCTACGATGGACGCTTGTATATTGTTGTAAATGGTAGCCATAAGGTCGAAGTGCTTGATGCAGAAACCGCCGCTCGTATCGGTCAGGTAGATATTTCAAGTCCTCGTAGCATTGCATTCGACGGTGATTATGCATACGTAAGCAGCTACGTGGGTGGTGATGGCGAAAACGGGTCGGTTGTTCGTTTTGAGCTCTCATCGCTCAAAGTTAACGGCTCGGTAAGCGTCGGCTTGATGCCCGAAGAAATTGTTATTACCGAAGGTTACCTCTATGTTGCTAACTCGATGAATCTCAGCGGTACATACGATAACAAAATCTCGATAGTGCGCTTGTCCGATTTTACCCCGGCGGGTAATATTGAAGTCGACGTAAATCTCCATCGTCTTCGCAAAGACTCTGAAGGCAATCTGTGGGTAAGTTCGCGAGGTAACTACTACGATATTCCCAGCAATCTCTATAAACTCACCCGCGAAGGGGTGAATCAGTACTCGGCACCGAAGGCGCTAAATGTAGAGTGTACCAACCTCGCTATTGATGGCGAAAAACTCTACTACTACGCTACGGTCTATGACGCAAATTGGACACCTACTCAGCAGTATGGAGTAATCAATACTACAAGTGCCACAGTTATCGCTGATTCGTTTATCACCGATGGCACCGATACTTCGATCGCGACTCCATATAGTATTGCCGTACACCCCACTAACGGCGATATCTATATTAGCGACGCCGCAAACTATGTATCGTCGGGTAAGCTATTTTGCTATGGCCCTGACGGCAAACTAAAATGGCAAGTTAAAACCGGAGATATCCCCGGTCATATTGCCTTCCTCAATCGATGAATTTTTT
>CAZYYV010000092.1:0-4368 GCA_964651295.1 uncultured Bacteroides sp. | reverse complement strand
TATCTCTGCCTTTTTACAGATTTATGAAGCGACGGTTGCTTAGTAAGCGTAGAATCAGTGTTCTATAGCATTAGCCCCTTCACAGCCTTTGCTACGAGTTGAGTCTCGAAGCCGCGTGTAATACCGAAACGGTAGAGGCGGTTGCGGTCATCGTAGCTGAGTGGTTGCTCCATTGTGCGTGATTTGGCTTTGATAAGGTGGATGAGTATTTCGTTGTACTCATCCTCATCAATTTGCTCAAGAGCCTCATCGATAGTATCGTTATCAATATTTTTCTGTCTGAGTGCCATCGTGATACGACGGCGTCCCCAGCGTGAAAAACGGTATTTGTCGCGAACGAATGCAGCGGCATAGCGGCTATCGTCAACGAATCGGCGGCTAATGAGCGACTCAACTATAGCATCTGCATCGCTCTGGCTGATACGCCACGCAATGAGTTTGGCGCGCACTTCGGCTTCACAGCGTTCGGCTCGCACGCATAGCTCTTCAAGGCGTATGAGTGCCTTTTCCGGTGTTACTTCTTTTTTACGAGAAGAAATCATTTCTTGGGTAGTGTAGCTCGTGTGAAACGATAAAGCCCTCTGTAGTCGCGAATTACGTCAATTTCAACGAATCCGGCATCGGTAAGCATCGTTCGCATCTCATCGGGAAAACGTGAATTGATTTCAAACCACAACGTACCGCCAGCTCGAAGTGCCTGAGTTGCATATTGAGCTATATTTTTATAGAATAGCAATGGGTCATCGTCGGGGACAAATAGTGCGTTGTCGGGCTCGTAGTCGAGTACGCGCCTGTCCATCTTTGTAGCTTCCGACCGACATATATACGGCGGATTACTCACGATTATGTCGTATGTATTGCTAATTGCTTCGGCCTTAAGTATATCGCAAACTTTGAAATCTACTTTCGTCTTGAGCTTGATAGCATTTCGCTGTGCAACTTCTATGGCTTTCTCGCTGATATCTAAGCCGGTAACGTGGCTAAATGGCAGCGCGCGGGCTAGCGATAGGGCAATACAACCCGAGCCGGTGCCTACATCAAGCACCGAGAGGTCGCTTTTCCCCTCGTATTCTTTGGTGATAAGGTCGACTAATTCGGCGGTCTCTGGGCGAGGTATCAACACTGCCGGCGACACTTCGTAGCTATTGCCCATAAATAGAGCCCGACCGACTGCGTACTGAACCGGTTCTCCTTTTTCGACCTTCGAAACGACTTCATCGATTTTACCTTGCATATACTCCGTAATATCGCGGCCGCCGTTCATAAATAGATATTTACGGTCGTAGCCGGCAACATCTTCGAATATTATTCTTGCTGCAGCGTCACCCTCACCGACTCCGAGTGAAGCGGTGAGGCGTGCTACTATAGTTCGAAAATATTGCTCGACCGTTATCATATACGGTCGTCGTTGATTGCTTCGTAGAGGAATGCGTCATCCTCGTTATTATCATCGTCGTCGCTCTCGTCGCCTTCGTAGTCTTCTTCTTCGTCATACTCATCAGCGTCGTCCCAATCGACATCTTCGCCCCATGCGTCAGGATGAATGCTGCGAACATCCTCTGCTTCTGCGTCTTCGTCATCTTCTGATGGCTGATATTCGAAGATAAATTCGTCTTCTTCGCGCACGCGATGATGGCCGTCGAGCGGACGGTGGATAATATCTGCTGCATCGATGCGATTACTTTCGTCGGTGATAGCGCCCCAAAGCATATCTTTAAGTTCGGTGATGCCATAGCCGGTTACTGCCGAAATGAATACGTGGGGGAGTCCTTCGGGAAGTGTTTTGGCAATTTCTTCGCGGAGTTCGTCGTCGAGTAAGTCTGACTTCGATATAGCAAGTACACGCTGTTTGTCCACCAACTGAGGATTGAATTGCTCAAGCTCGCGGAGGAGGATTTCATATTCTTCAACAATGTCGTTTGCATCAGCGGGCACCATAAAGAGAAGCACTGCGTTGCGCTCAATATGACGTAAGAATCGGAGCCCGAGACCTTTACCTTCACTCGCTCCTTCGATGATTCCGGGGATGTCTGCCATTACAAACGAACGGCTGTCGCGGTACGACACGATACCGAGCTGAGGTTCCATGGTTGTAAATGGATAGTCGGCAATCTTGGGTTCTGCTGCTGATACGGCTGAAAGAAGGGTCGATTTACCTGCGTTGGGGAAGCCTACGAGACCCACATCGGCAAGCATCTTCAATTCAAGAACTACCGAACGCTCGATAGCGGGTTCGCCAGGTTGGGCATAGCGAGGTGTACGGTTTACTGCTGTTTTGAAATGCCAGTTTCCGAGTCCGCCGCGACCGCCTTTGAGAAGCTTCACTTCTTGTCCGTCGTCGGTAACTTCGACAAGGTATTCGCCTGTTTCTGCGTCGAATACAACTGTACCGCAAGGCACGTCTACAATAACGTCCTCGCCGTCTTTACCGAAACTGCGGCCGCCGCCGCCGCTCTGACCGTTCCCGGCAAAGATATGACGGCGATATTTGAGCGGTAGAAGGGTCCACATATTGCGATTGCCGCGGAGGATGATATGTCCGCCTCGACCGCCGTCGCCGCCATCAGGTCCGCCTTTGGGAACGTATTTGGCGCGATAGAAATGTCGCGAACCGGCGCCGCCCTTTCCGGAGCGACAAAGGATTTTTACGTAATCTATGAAATTAGAATCAGCCATTGTGATTTGTTTTTTTCGTGGTTAAATGAATAAGAGAGAGAGTCGCCGCGTTTTATCGAGTCATGATGTCGCAGGATGGAAAGTAACGACTGCCCCGATAATCTCGTCAACAGTCATAGGCTGCAAAGTTACGCATAATTTTTCTTATATTTTCAGTCTCAGAAACTTATAAGGAAACTTTCAAGCCATATTACGAGCATACCGCTCAAATATCCTACGGCGGCAAGACCGGTAATGCGTTTGAAGTACCACATAAACGATATCTTTTCGATGCCCATTGCTACTACACCGGCTGCTGAACCGATGATGAGCATACTACCGCCAACTCCGGCGCAGAATGTGAGTAAGTGCCAGAAAATACCGTCTTCAACGAAGAGCGACAAATATGCCGGGTCGGCAGATGCTGCTATCATTGCATCGGTCGCTACGGGATACATCTCCATACATGCGGCTACGAGGGGCACGTTATCGACAATCGACGATAGGGCTCCGATAATGCCGTTAATAATGAATTCATTATGGAACTTTTCGTTAAGCCAAGTTGCCATGTCGGTAAGAATTCCGGCTTGACTAAGTGCCGACACTGCCATAAGGATGCCGAGGAAGAAGAGTATGGTCGACATATCGATTGCGCGAATAACCTGCGACACGCGACCCTCAATTTTACCGTCGAGGTGGTAGTGGCGTACGAGTAGTTCGGTAAGCAACCAAAGGAAGCCTAGGGCTAGGATAATACCCATATAGGGAGCTAAGTGTGTTACAGCTTTAAAGATAGGCACGAAAAGTAGTGCTCCTACACCGCAGATAAGAACCAGCAACGACAGTCCGCGGTGATGCTCGGAAAGCTGATAACCTACGCGTGAATCCTGTTCGTTAAGCGGCTCTACTGCTGTTGCTGGAATCATTCGTGATGCGATAGCTACGGGGGCGATTACAGACACTAACGAAGGGATTAGTAGATTGCTGATGAGGTCTAACGATGACACGTAGTTCTTCATCCACAGCATTATTGTGGTTATATCTCCTATTGGCGACCACGCTCCACCGGCATTTGCGGCGATAACGATTACGCTGGCAAAAATCCATCGTTCTTTTTGGTCGCTAAGCATTCGACGAAGCATCATCACCATTATAATGGTGGTGGTCATATTGTCGAGTACGCTTGAGAGGAAGAAGGTGAAAAATGAAAGAACCCACATCAATTTACGCTTATTCGACGCGTGGATCCGGTTGATGAGAATGTGGAAGCCTCCATAGCGGTCGATTAGCTCAACGATAGTCATCGCTCCGATTAGGAATACTACAATTTCGCATGTATCGCCGAGGGCTACGACCATTTCGTGTGAAATGTTCGGGTCATGCGATACCATGGCGTAAACCGACCATAGTAGGCCGCACATTATGAGTGCAAATGTAGCCTTATTGATTCCGAGTACATGCTCTGAGGCTATCAATAGATAACCGGCCACAAAGATTACTAGTAAGGTAGCTATCATGGAATTTAATAGGAAGAAGTATTGAAGATTTTTTTTGAAAAATATTACGCAAAGATACGAAGAAAAAATGGTTTTTACATCCACCAAACTACCCGATTTTCGTCCGTAAAAGCAAAAGAAATTTAAATCTTTTCCCCGCCACATAAAAAATCCACAATCATATTTCCCTACGCCATCCTACCTTTGCATCAAAACA
>CAZYYV010000091.1:0-4426 GCA_964651295.1 uncultured Bacteroides sp. | reverse complement strand
AGCCAAATCGGCAGCAAGAGTACATTGACATTTTGGAATAAACTAATGCGTAAGCCCTACCTCTGCCCGAGTTGTTCGACCTGGTATAAAAAAACAACCCCGGAGGCAAGTGCCTTCGGGGCTATTTTTGGACTAAAGAGTCGAAGTCTCTAATTATTTGCTTCCGAGGTGATCAGAAACGGTGAGAGATGCGCGACCTTTTGCGCGACGACGTGCAAGTACCTTGCGGCCGTTTGCTGAGGCCATTCTTTCGCGGAAACCGTGTTTGTTAACTCTTTTACGGTTAGAGGGTTGGAATGTTCTTTTCATTGCCTGTATTTTTTATTTCAATTATTTGCGACTGATTTCAGAGCGCAAATTTACGAAATATATTTCATCTGTGCAAATTTTTTCACTTTATCGAAAAATTAAGACTTAAAGCGATGACCAAATTTGGCTAATGGCCGAAGTTTCACTATTTTTGCAGCCGATTTTAACAAATTGTTAATTACTATGGTATCTGTCGACGGACTGACGGTTGAATTTGGGGGAACAACCCTCTTTAAAGATATTTCTTTTGTCATTAATCCTAAAGACCGCATTGCCTTGATGGGTAAGAACGGCGCCGGCAAAAGTACTCTATTGAAAATTCTTGCAGGCGTTCGCTCTGCAACTCGTGGCTCTGTATCGGTTCCGAAGGATTGTACGGTGTGCTATCTGCCTCAGCATATGATGACCGAAGATGGCTTGACTGTCTTTGAAGAAGCTTCGCGTGCTTTTGCTCATCTTAAAGAGATGGAAGCCGAAATCGATGCAATGAACAACGAACTTGCTACTCGCACCGACTACGAAAGCGATTCGTATATGGCGCTTATCGAGAAAGTGGCTACTGTTAGTGAAAAGTTCTATGCCATCGATATGACTCACTTTGAGGAAGATGTCGAAAAGGCTCTTCTCGGTCTTGGTTTTGATCGTTCCGACTTTAATCGCCCGACTTCTGAGTTCTCCGGAGGTTGGCGTATGCGTATCGAACTTGCAAAACTCCTTCTTCAAAAGCCCGATGTTTTGCTGCTCGACGAACCGACTAACCACCTTGACATCGAATCAATCGGTTGGCTTGAAGATTTTATAATCAACAGTCCGATGGCTGTGGTCGTAATCAGCCACGACCGTCGTTTTATTGATAATATCACTACTCGAACGATCGAAGTTACTCTCGGTCGCATTTACGATTATAAAGCAACTTATAGTCACTATCTCGAGTTACGCAAAGAGCGTCGTCAACAGCAGCAAAAGCAGTATGACGATCAGCAGAAACAAATTGCTGAGGCTCGTGAATTTATTGAGCGCTTCAAGGGTACTTACTCAAAGACTTATCAGGTACAGAGCAAGGTTAAGTGGCTTGAGAAACTCGAGATTGTTGAGGTTGACGAAGAAGATACATCTGCTCTTCGTCTAAAATTCCCTCCTTGCCCTCGTAGTGGCAACTATCCTGTTATTGCAGAAGGTGTTGGTAAAAGCTACGATGGAAATCCCGTTTTCAGTAACGCCACTTTTACTATTGAACGCGGTGATAAGGTTGCCTTTGCAGGTCGAAATGGCGAGGGTAAATCGACTATGGTAAAGGCTATTATGGGTGAAATTGAGCACGAAGGTTCGCTGAAACTCGGACACAATGTGCAGATCGGTTATTTTGCTCAAAATAGTGCATCGCTTCTCGATGAAGAATTGACTGTTTTTCAGACGATTGACGATATTGCCGTTGGCGATGCTCGATTGAAAATTCGCGACTTGCTTGGCGCATTTATGTTCGGGGGTGAAGAAAATCAGAAGAAGGTAAAAGTACTTTCCGGCGGCGAACGTGTTCGCTTATGTATGATTAAGCTCCTGCTTGAGCCGATTAACCTCCTTATTCTCGACGAACCGACCAACCACCTCGACCTCAAAACTAAAGATATTCTCAAACAAGCCCTTCGTGACTTCGACGGAACTCTCATCCTTGTGAGCCACGACCGTGATTTCCTCGACGGACTTGTTACAAAGGTATATGAATTCGGAGGTGGACGTGTACGTGAGCACCTGTGTGGAATTAACGAATTCTTGGAAAAGAAGAAAGCCGAACAGGCTCAATAATATTCTATAATTGAGTGCCCTGATGAAGATATACAAATTCGCACCAATTTACAAGCATACTATATGGGGTGGCAGACGCATCGCCTCATATAAGGGTATATCTATAGGGAACAAAAATATAGGTGAAAGTTGGGAAATATCAGCAGTAGCGGGATCGGAATCTATCGTATGCGAAGGGCCCGAAAAGGGCACGTCGATATCGCAACTCATTGAGCTCTATCGTTCTGAACTAGTAGGCGAAAGCGTTTATAATCGTTTTGGCAACGAATTCCCTCTATTGGTGAAGTTTATTGATGCTGCTCACGACCTGTCGGTGCAAGTGCATCCCGACGATAACCTCGCTCGTGCTCGTCATGGATGTCGTGGTAAAAGCGAAATGTGGTATGTGCTTGATGCCGCTCCTGATTCAGTACTTTACTCCGGGTTGAAAGAGTCTCTCACCCCGGTCGAATATGAGCGATCTGTACGTGTTCACTCTATCACTGATAAATTGTGTCGATATAACATCCATCCAGGTGATTGCTTCTATATTCCTGCAGGACGTATTCATAGCATAGGCTCAGGTGCATTTATAGTTGAGATACAAGAGACTTCCGACATTACATATCGCATCTACGACTTTAATCGGCGCGACGTCGATGGAAATCTTCGTCAATTGCACACCGACCTTGCTGCTGATGCTATTGACTACAGTGTCGAAAAGGATTATCGGACCGTCTATACTCCTGTCAACGACATCCCAGTAAATTTGGTTAATACGCCAAAATTCACAACATCACTTTTAAATCTTACCCACGTCAACACGTTCAACCTCGGCGATATCGACTCCTTTGTTGTTGTTATTATTTGCAAAGGTGAAATCGAAATTGTAGCCGACAACGACGAGAGTCGCCGCTGTACTCGTGGGGAGACTCTACTTATCTCGGCAAGCACAAGTTCTATTCAGCTCAAGCCGTTGACTGCCAAAGCGGATATACTTGTTTGCCATCTTTGATTAGAAAATGAACGAAACATCTTTCTCTTTCCACGAAGCTATCGCGGAAGCTAAACGTTGCCTTAACTGCAAAGTCCCTCAATGTAAAACCGGTTGCCCGATTGGCAATGACATCCCCGACTGGATTCACCAGCTATCGATGGGTAATATGGGGGCGGCAATGGAGATAATTAATGCAAAAAGCAATCTCCCGGCTGTTTGTGGTCGTGTGTGCGCTCACGAGCGACAATGCCAAGGACATTGTGTACTCGGTAAAAAAGGCGAACCGGTGCAAATTGGACGTCTTGAGCAATTTGTAGCAGACTTCGATACGGCGATGAACCTCACTCGTGAGAAAATTTCTCGCAAAAATCGGGGGCGTGTGGCTGTTATTGGTAGTGGCCCGGCTGGTTTAACCGTCGCAGGCGAGCTTGCTCGTGAAGGCTTCAAAGTCGAGATTTTCGAAATGGAATGTGAAGCCGGAGGTGTGCTCAAATACGGCATCCCCGAGTATCGACTCCCGAAGAATGTGGTAAATGCAGAAATTGCCAAAATCAGCGAACTTGGTGTCAAAATCAATTGTGGCGTAACGATTGGCCGAAATTTTACCATCGATCGTCTGTTCGATGAAGGCTTCGATGCAGTCTTTATGGGCACGGGCGCAGGCAAATCGAAACGTCTCGACTTTCCCGGAAATCGTCTCGTGGGAGTTCGACAAGCTATACTTTTTCTACGACGTGTAAGTTTGTGTAATGCAGGATATATTACCGAAGATGAAATTCCTGTAAAACAAGGCGATAAAGTATTTGTAATAGGGTGTGGAAATACTGCTATTGATGCAGCGCGTACTGCAATCCGCCTCAAAGCAGCATCTGTGAAAATCCTTTATCATCGCACAATCAATGAGATGAAAGCGCTTCGTTCGGAGTACGATGATGCTGTGAATGAAGGTGTTGAATTCTCGTGGAACTCGTCAATCGTTCGTGCCGGCGACACAAATGGTGTGCTTGACACTATCGAGTATACAAAAGAAGGTGAAACTATTATCGAATCTGCCGACAAAATAATTCTAGCTGTTGGTAGCGGACCGGCAAGCCGTATCGTATCATCAACCGAAGGTATTGTTGTTGATGAGCACGGCTACGTTCTTACTCGTCAAACTCCTTATGGAATGACATCTCGCAAAGGTGTATTTGCCGGTGGCGATGTTACCAATCGTCCTGCCACTGTGGTGCACGCCATGCAAGATGCCCGAAAAGTTGCAGAAGGAATCACTCAATATGTCGATGCACTCCGTTTGATGGAAGCTATCGACTCCGAGCCTATCGAAATGTAAAAAAA
>CAZYYV010000090.1:0-4489 GCA_964651295.1 uncultured Bacteroides sp. | reverse complement strand
TCAACCGCGAAAAGGCACTCGACTTTATCGAGCAATCGTTCCGCAACGGCGAAGTTCGCGAAAGCGGCACCGGCATCGCCGACATACTACCTCCAATGGGCTTATTCGGCAACGCAGGCGCACGTCGTGCCGAAAAGAAGAAAACCGTCATCAAACGCCTCAAAGAGTTCTTCGACCGCTTCTTCGACATCTCCGGCGGCACGTTCTACCGAAACGAGTAAGCAAGGGGAGTCGAAACGTTAATTTTGTATAATAAATCGGCAGTTAGCGGTTAAATGAGTAATTTTGTGCGGTGAATCAGACAGACTACATAGTAAGTATAGGAAAAGAAGCCTTGGCGGGCCTCCCGTTGATGGTGTATCCTGCAGAAATAACGGTAGTAGACTCAGCGTCGATGGCACGTAGTGCCCTTCGAGCATTGTCAAAAGAGACAATGGTAGGTTTTGATACAGAGACCCGTCCGTCGTTTCGAAAAGGTCAGGTTCACAAAGTAGCGTTGATGCAGATTTCAACCACCGAACGCTGTTTTCTTTTTCGCCTTAACAAAATCGGAATAAGTGCCGAGTTGAAGGCCTTCCTCGAGAATCCGGATATTATCAAGGTCGGTCTGTCGGTTCACGATGACTTTGGCGCGCTCCGCCGAAGTGGCGAGCTCAATCCGGAAGGTTTTATCGACCTCCAGCATGTCGTCAAGCAGTACGACATCACAGATATATCGCTACAGAAAATCTACGCCATTATTTTTGGCGAACGCATATCAAAAAGTCAGCGACTTTCAAATTGGGAAGCAGACACCCTCAGCGAAGGTCAGCAGGCATATGCAGCGCTTGACGCATGGGCCTGTCTGAAGATCTACAACCACCTCAATGATGGTTGTTTCGACCCCAAACAATCGCAGTACAGGCACATTCGAGAGGTGGTAACCCCTGCAGTACACGGAGCAGAAAACTGATAGTTATATGAAACTGAAACGCTCAACCCTCATTCCACTTATTCTGTTAGTATATCTCGGCGTGATGGCATATATTGGTTATCCCGGTTATGTATCAGGCGCGACGTCAGCGTTACATTACTACGGAGTAATAGTAACAACTCTCGGGATAATAGTAGCGTTGCACTTCAGTATAAAGCGTCGCGAACGATTGCGTCGCGAACGAATGTCAGAGATGGAGCGTACTGAAAACGAACAAGAAAATAAAACTACATTATAAATTATGGCTCACAAAGCATTACTAATCATCCTCGACGGATGGGGCATCGGCAACCACACTAAAGCCGACGCAATCTATAACACCCCCACACCTTACTGGGATAGCCTCATCAACAATTATCCCCACTCAGAACTTCAAGCAAGTGGTGAGTACGTAGGACTTCCCGACGGTCAGATGGGTAACTCAGAAGTAGGTCATCTTAATATCGGTGCCGGTCGTATCGTATATCAAGACCTTGTAAAGATCAATAAGGCAATCGAAACCGGAGATATTCTGAATAATGCCGAAATCAAACGAGCATTCGAATATTGCGCAAAGACCGGTCAGGCAATGCACTTCATGGGCCTCACCTCAAATGGCGGAGTACACTCGTCTCTCGTACACCTCTTTGCCCTATGCGACATCGCTAAGAAATACAACCTCGAAAAGGTCTACCTCCATTGCTTTATGGACGGTCGCGACACCGACCCCCGCAGCGGTAAAGGCTTTATCGAACAGGTAACCGAACACTGCTCTAAGTCGGCAGGTGTAATTGCTTCTATCGTAGGTCGCTACTACGCAATGGACCGCGACCGTCGTTGGAATCGCGTGAAAGAAGCTTATGACCTCCTTATCGAAGGCAAGGGCAAACAGGCTACCGATATGGTTCAGGCTATGCAGGAAAGCTATGATGAAGAAGTAACCGACGAATTCATCAAGCCTATCAATAACTCAACTGTAGACGGCACGATCAAGCCCAACGATTGCGTTATCTTCTTCAACTACCGCAACGACCGAGCAAAAGAACTTACCGAAGTGCTTACCCAGCAGGATATGCCCGAAGAAGGTATGCACACCATCGAAGGCCTTCAGTATTTCTGCATGACTCCTTACGACTCATCGTTCAAGGGAGTTCACATCATTTTCAATAAAGAAGATGTAACCAATACATTGGCAGAATACCTCTCAGCAAACGGCAAGAAACAGCTCCACATCGCAGAAACAGAAAAGTATGCTCACGTTACATTCTTCTTCAACGGTGGCCGAGAAGCAGCATTCGAAGGAGAAGATCGTATCCTCGTACCTTCGCCCAAAGTGGCAACTTACGACCTTAAGCCTGAAATGAGTGCTTTCGAAGTGAAAGATAAACTCGTAGAAGCTATAGGAACAGAAAAGTACGACTGGATCGTAGTGAACTATGCAAATGGCGACATGGTAGGTCATACCGGTATCTATGAAGCAATTGAAAAAGCCGTAACAGCCATCGATGACTGTCTCCGCGATACCGTAGAAGCAGCAAAGCAGCATGGCTATGAAGCAATCATCATTGCCGACCACGGTAATGCAGATAATGCCATCAACGCCGACGGAACACCCAACACCGCACACTCGCTCAACCCTGTTCCCTTCGTTTACGTAACAGAAAACAAAGACGCAAAGGTTGAAAACGGTATTCTCGCCGACGTTGCACCCTCGTTGCTCCACATCCTCGGAATGGAACAGCCCGCCGAAATGACCGGAAAAGACCTAATCAAAGGCTAATCAAGCGCCCGACAGAGTAGGGTAGTACGTCTATTATTGTAGTTCCCTATTCGTTAATTGTAAAAATTTTTCTCCGATAAGACCGAAAATATTTGGTAGTATCGGAGAAAATTTGTAATTTTGTGCGCTCATTTTCCGCAATAGGCCAAATAAAAGAAAGTGAAAAAGCAATAAAACACTTCGCCTCAGCGGGTTAACTTCTAAGTTTTTATAATTAAATGTACGTAATTGTAGAAATCCAGGGCCAGCAGTTCAAAGCAGAGAAAGATCGCTTTCTCTATGTACACTTCCTTGGAGAAAATGTGAAAGAAGGCGACACAGTAGAATTCGACCGCGTTCTCCTCGCCGACCTCGATGGCACAGTGAAAGTAGGAGCTCCTACCGTAGAAGGTGCTAAAGTAGTATGCGAAGTAGAAAAGAGCCTCGTAAAGGGCGACAAAGTGATTGTTTTCAAGAAAAAACGTCGCAAAGGTTATCGTCGTAAAAACGGTCATCGTCAGTACTTCACAAAGGTTGTCATCAAAGACATCCAAGCATAATTTAACTGTCTCACTCCTAAAACACACAAGAACACACTATGGCACATAAGAAAGGCGTCGGTAGTTCTAAGAACGGCCGTGAGTCAGAAAGCAAACGACTCGGTGTAAAAATCTTCGGTGGTCAGTTCGCCAAAGCAGGTAACATCCTCAAACGTCAGCGCGGAACCGTTCACCACCCCGGCCTCAACGTAGGTATCGGTAAAGACCACACACTTTATGCACTCGTAAACGGCACTGTACAGTTTACAGAAGGTCGTAACGGTCGCAAGTTCATCAACATTGTACCCGTAGCAGAAGCATAAAGTTGATTAAACAACCTTATAACGACAGGCAGTTAGTATAACACTTCTGCCTGTTGTTTTTTTATTATCCAATGAAAAAGTTATTTCTCATATTGAGCGCATCGCTGGTGTCGCTATCATCATATGCATGGAGTCAGAAAGGTCATGATGTAGTTGCATATATAGCAGAGTGTCACTTTACTCCAGCAACCGCCGATTCAGTATCGGCAATCTTCGATGGAAAGTCGCCAGTATATTGGGCCAATTGGCTTGATAATGCCAGTTATACACCCGATTATGCCTATACCAAGACATGGCATTATAAGAATATAGATGCAAATGTATCGTATAAGAATGCACCACAAAACCCCAAGGGCGATATTGTAACCGGTCTAGAGGAACAAATAGCCGTTCTCTCGAGTGCAAATGCCA
Source organism: uncultured Bacteroides sp. (assembly GCA_964651295.1). Lineage (GTDB taxonomy): Bacteria > Bacteroidota > Bacteroidia > Bacteroidales > Muribaculaceae > CAG-873. Next base: position 505 of record CAZYYV010000090.1, on the reverse strand, counting down.
CAAAGAGTCAGAAAGAATTGGCACTCAAAATCATTATTCATCTTGTGGGCGATTTGCATCAACCAATGCACATGGGTCATCTCAGTGATCTAGGCGGCAATAAAGTAAAGGTTAAATTTTTCGACCGAGAAACCAATCTACACTCAATTTGGGATGGATCTTTGATGAATTCGGCACATTCGTGGTCGTATACAGAATGGCAACAGCAACTCGACCGACTTTCTCCTGAAGAAGAAGCAGCCGAAGTTGTTGGTACTATAGATGATTGGGCAATTCAAACCTACGAAATAGCAACACGCGTCTATAACTATTTTCCTCGCGGTACTAAGGTGTCATACAGCCATATAGCAATGTGGAGATCTACAATTGAGCGTCAACTTCTTCGTGGAGGTCTTCGCCTTGCCCATATTCTGAATGGCATATTCGACGCCAAAGAGTAGGGGAGTTTCCTTTTTTCCAAAATGTCAATGTACTCTTGCTGCCGATTTGGCTTTTAACCGCGGGG
>CAZYYV010000089.1:0-4526 GCA_964651295.1 uncultured Bacteroides sp. | reverse complement strand
ATTTAGTGTGTGATTGTCGCGGCAAGGGGGCTTGTCGCGGTGGTTTTGTCTCTCATTGGCGAGTGGTCGCCGGGGTTATAATAGTTGGATGAAGTCGGTTGGGACTTCGGCGGTGACGCGGGCGCAGATGCCGGTGAGGGTCATCACTACTTTGTAGCGGTTGTCGGGTAGGGCTGAGATGATTCCTACGAGTCCGCTGAAGTTGCCGTTGGTGATGCGTGCTTGTTGTCCTATGTGGAGTTGCGCGGTGGTTGTTGCGTCGGGGAAGTGGTATGTGATGGTGCCTTCGTTGACGTTGCAGAGGAGCATGAAGGTCATCATTTCGCGGTCGGGTATGCGCGCGGGTTCGGTGCCGGTGGCTTGTGTGTAGACCCATGCGTGTGGCGCTATGGTGCGTCGGATGTCGGCTGCGGTTGCTGTTGTGCAGCGGAAGAAGAGTAGGTCGCCGGTGATGTCTTTTTGCCGTGATGTGTTTTTTGGATGTGCCGGTGTTGGTGCGACGAATTGGTCGAGCTGTGCATTTGGAAGGGCTCGGTCGATGAGTCGTTTGATGTCGTCGGGTGTGCAGTCGCGGCATTTCATGACGTGCCAGTGTTGGCGTAGGTCGATGATGCGGTTGGCTACTTGGAGGTGTGCTGCGTTGATGCGGAGTCGACTAATTGGTGTGGAGGAGGGGAGTATGTGTGTGTTGAGTGATGTTGGTTCGGCTGTGGCAGCTGCGATTAGGTCGATGTCGAGTCGTTCGGCGAGTGCTGCTGCTATCCATGCGTCGATGCTTGATTTGGGTGTTAGCGGTCGGCTTAGTGATAGTTTTGAGCCGATTGCGTTGAGTGCAGCGGTGTATGTGCTATCGGAGAGTGTGGCGATGAATGTTGTTAGTTGGGAGCCGAATTGTTGTCGGTGTCGTGTGAGGATGTGTTGGCGGTGTTCGCCGCAGGTGGCGAGGTCGCTTTCGGAGAGTGTTTTTAGGGTGTTGAGTTGTTGCCCGGCTCCGATGACGCTGAATAGGAATGTGTCGAGCGTTTTTTGGAGGTATGGGTCGTCGGGAAATTTCGCTGCTGCGATTTTTGCCAGATCGCTGCTTGTTATGCTGTTTGTGTCGGTTTCGTTGGCTGATCCTACGTCTTTGAATGCGTTTTTGAGTATGGAGCGGTTCTCTGTGCCGAAGTGTGGTTTGAGGATTGCTCTGAGTGCTTTTTTGAATAGTTTGACGGTGGATGGTTTGACGCTGCAGCGAATCAGGTAGTCGCCGAATGCAGCTACGAAGTCGGCGTTAATGTTGTTTAGGTCGAGGAAGTTTGTGTCGACGAATGTTTCTAATCGCGTTAGCATTGCTACGTACGCTCGAGCCGAGGAGGGTGTGTGCGTTTGTAGTATGTTGCTGCGGAGTGTTGTGAATGGAATGACGGGAAGCGTTGCCGCTGACATTGTGGGTTGAAAAAGTTAAACAAGCTATTTTGGCGACAATTCAATATTTCCCTCGAGAGTGTTTCCCGAAGTGAGTCGTCGGAGGTAGCTTGGTGAAGCATTCCATATATATATAATGTGTGCGATTGTGTCGCTATCGTCGAGGTGAGGAGCTTCTCGAGATGTGATGCAAAGTTAGTAAATCTTCTTTAATTAGCCAAGAGTAGTTTGGTATAGGAGTGTGGTGATTTGTTGCGAAATTGCTATAATAATGCTAAAAAATGCGATTTGAGGAAAATTTAGTAAGAAAGTTTTTGTGATGTTAAAAAAAAGTCGTAATTTTGCCGCGCTAAAACAGCGTAAAATCAAAATATTCACCATATAATATGATCATCGTACAAGTAAAAGAAGGCGAGCTCATCGAAAGAGCGCTCAAAAAATTCAAACGTAAATTTGAAAAAACCGGTATCGTAAAAGAACTTCGTAGCCGTCAGGCATTCCAGAAGCCCTCTGTAACCAACCGCAAAAAAATGATGAAAGCGGTTTATGTACAGCAGCTTCGTTCGGTAGAAGATTAATATCGGGAAAATTTCGCAGTAAAAAAGTCTGCGGAAATTTGCACATTTAATTTTTTGTGCTTAAATTCGTGGCACGCTCCCGCACTAAGGCGAGGACGCTACGAATATGCTATACGACGCTTTCTACAACTTTATACGGTGTGAGACGACTCGGTCGCCCCACACCGTTTTTGCATATAAGCGTGATATAGAGCAGTTTCGTCGCTTTCTCACGGCTGAACTGATGCATGAAGATGATGACCCTCGCAAGGTGTCGTATTCGGATTTGCGTCTATGGGTTGCATCTCTTTCGTCGCAAGGGTTGACAACAACTACGGTACTGCGTAAGATGTCGGCGTTGCGGACGTTCTATAATTATCTTATGCGCCATCAAGGGCTAGAGGTAAATCCGGCATCGCGTCTAGTTTCGCCCCGTCGCCCTCATTCGTTGCCGACTTTTATTCGAAAAGAAGAGACAGAGCAAGCGATAGATTCGTTGAATGCGTACTCGGATGATTTTGAGGAGGCTCGTGATGCGTTGATGCTCGATATGCTTTATTCGACAGGTATGCGAGAATCGGAGCTTGTCGGGCTTAGGGATGCTGATGTAGACCTTGGTAGAGGTGAACTTAAGGTGCTGGGTAAGCGTAATAAGGAGAGAATTATTCCTTTTGGTAGCGAGCTAAGTGATCTGATAGTTCATTATCGTGACCTTCGAGCGGAAGTGCCAGGCGCAGCAGCAACAGAAGAGTTGTTTTTGCGTTCCGATGGACGTCCGCTATATCGTCAGTTGGTATATCGTATAGTTCATAATGCACTTACGGCTGCCGGCGTAACGTCAGCCAAGCGTTCGCCTCACGTGCTTCGACACTCATTTGCTACTGATATGCTCAATAATGGTGCAGATCTTAATGCCGTGCAGAAGTTGCTCGGTCATCGCTCGCTAGAAACAACGCAAAGGTATACACACCTTACATATCGAGAACTTCAACAGAATTACAAACTTGCACATCCACGTGCACTAAAAATGGAGGATTAATTATGGATGTAAGAATTCAAGCAATCCACTTCGAAGTATCTGATCGCCTCGTTGATTTCATCAACAAAAAGGCCGACCGTCTCGCTCGTCGTTTCCCGTCAATCGCAAATGTTGACGTCAATCTAAAAGTGGTAAAACCCGAAACTGCAATGAATAAAGAAGTCGTTCTCCGCGTGTCAACCCCTCAGAGTGCAGAAGTAGTAGCAACAAAGCTCGCAGACTCGTTTGAAGAAGCATACGATCTTGCAATCGAAGCCGTAGAACGTCAGCTTGAAAAAAATAAAGAAAAGAAATAAACAGAATTAATATAATCTAAAAGCGCGTCCGTGCATTATGCTTAGTGTGCGGACGCGTGTTAATGAATACTCCAATGAATAAATACCTTACTATTGCTGCTGCAACTCTCGCGTTGTCAAGTTGTACGCAGACCGACTACAAACTCACACTGAATTTTCCTGAGGAAGTTAATGGAGAAACTGTTGCTCTTACAAACTTCGATACAGGCGATACTATTTCAACTGCAGTGGTGCAGGATAAGCAAGTAGTATTTGAAGGTTCGGTGGAAACTCCGACTCTCGTCCGTGGTCTTATCGGAACCAACTCACGTTCGAACGTGTTTGTTCTCGAACCCGGAGAAATCACATACTCGGAAGGTGTAGCTGCCGGCACACCTCTCAATGCTACCCTCAGTGAAGTAAATGCAACCCTGAAAGCTATTCAGGCATCGTACTATGAGCAGACTACAGAAGAAGGTCGAGACTCAGTCTATACTAGCTATAATGTAGCCCTCGATAGCGCAATGTCGGCTAATACCGAAAATGTAGTTGGCTTTTTGCTTTTCTTAAATGGCGATGCGTCGCAGATGGATGCCCCCCAGCTCCGCGAACAATTTGAAAAGTATCCTTCATTTGCAGGTTATGAACGTGCTAAAAAACTTCTTGCCGCAGCAGAAAACCGCGAAGCAACTCAGGTCGGCGGTAAATTTATCGACTTTTCGGTAGTTCAGCCTGATGGCAAAGAAGTGAAACTCAGCGACTATGTAGGTAATGGCAAATATACCCTTGTTGATTTCTGGGCAAGCTGGTGTGGTCCTTGTATCCGTCAGACTGCAGTTATCAAAGATATACAGCAGAAATATGCAAAAGACGAGCGTTTTCAGGTTCTAGGTGTAGCTGTTTGGGATGAAGTTGAAGCTACCCTTGGAGCAATCGAGAAACATGGTCTTGCTTGGCCTTGTATCGTTGATGCACAATCAGTACCTACTGATCTCTATGGAATTACCGGTATCCCTTGTATCATTCTCTTTGGTCCTGACGGTACTATCCTTAGCCGCGATAAACAAGATGATGAACTTCGCGCAGATGTAGATGCAGCTCTTGCAAAATAATAATTCGCGAAAATTGTATATTCACGGCGGGTCTCAAGGCTCGCCGTGATTTTTTTTGTTGGATTGTTAGGACGAGTCTGACGCTTGCGCTTTAGTTTTTTCCAAAATGTCAATGTACTCTTGCTGCCGATTTGGC
>CAZYYV010000088.1:0-4609 GCA_964651295.1 uncultured Bacteroides sp. | reverse complement strand
AACCTCGACCCCGACACTCAGCTCTAATAAGCATAGTATCGATACAAAAAAAATGCCAATCGCGATGCGGTTGGCATTTTTTTGTATCATGTAAATCGATTACTTCTGAAGAGGAATCTTATTGATGCGACGTTCATGACGACCTCCATCAAAAGGAGTCGAAAAGAAAACATCGAGGATCTCAAGTGCCACTTCAGGTTCGATAAAACGAGCCGGAAGGACGAGAACGTTAGCATCGTTATGAGCACGGGCGAGTCGAGCCAATTCAGGAGTCCAACACAAAGCCGCACGGATACCTTGATGCTTATTGAGGGTCATACCAATACCATTACCCGAGCCACACATGGCCACACCGGGATAGCACTTACCCTCCTCTACCGCAGCGGCACAAGGATGAGCATAGTCGGCATAATCACAACTATCCGCACTATCAGTGCCAAAATCTTCAAATTTAATACCATTGGCTTCGAAGTAGCCCTCGATAATGCTCTTAAGCTCAAAACCCGCATGGTCGCTGCAAATACCCACGGGCAAATTCGGGTTCAATATAGTCATAACGCTATTTCTTAAACGATTAACTATTCAAGGTACATTACGCACCTCAATACGCTTGCAAAAGTACGCAAAAAAAATGATACTATCAATTTTGCACACGCCAGACACTCAAATGTAGATTCATAAAAGTTTGCTAAGGCTCAGGAAGGCAAAAAAATTGCCGCTAATGCAATATAATCCAAAAATAATCGCTAACTTTGCAGAAAGAAAGCCCAGGTGGCGGAATGGTAGACGCGCTCGTTTCAGGTGCGAGTGCCGCAAAGCGTGCAGGTTCGAGTCCTGTTCTGGGCACCATAAAAGCGATTTAGCCAAGTGTTAATCACCAAGTTAAGTCGCTTTTATTTGTTTTTTACGTGCATATTACGTGCAGTTGGTTTGATAAGCAAGTGGAGCATGTCAATATGGCGATTTATAATAATAACATAAAAAGTTTGCCCAAAATGTCATTGGAAGAATATTCAGAGATTGAGAAACATGCATCGAAATATCGTGTTCGGTTGATAGAACTTCTTGCTAATGGTATAGTAAGCATCCCCTTGGAACAGCAATGAAAAAGTATTTGGTTATAGCAATGTTAGGTATATTTCTATATGCCTGTTCTTCGAGTGCGAGATTAGGGAATAACGAAAAGAAATCCCCTGAAATGAAAGAGTACCATAATGAGTTTTTCTCGATAAAATATCCATCTGCCTGGGAATACGAAGAGGAAATCGGTAATATGTGCGATACGATTCCTGAAATGTCTAAAGGAATTAGGAGTACATTTTACAATAGTAACCCATATTCACCTTGTCATACTGTAATCGTTCAAAAATCGGCAATGTTCGAGTGTTTCAAAACTCCAGAGAAATGGAGAGATCTCTCTATTGAATTCAAGCATTTTGATGACCGATACATAGGCATACTGGACAGCTATATGCTGGACTCACTAAAATATGGTCCATATCCTGCGGCTATGGCCGGGTTTGTAGTTGCATTAGAATCAGGAGATACACTAATCCACAAGCAAATGGTTGTTATGGTCGATAAAGACCTCTATTACCTGAACAACACCTTTGACTGGCACGATGACGGCTCTCTGGAATTATTGGGAGACTTTATTCTATCAACAGTTCGATTCAAAAAATAAAATACAATCCTGACAATAATTACGAAAAGGAGCAGTCAATAAATGCGCCGCGGAAGGACTTTGTATGTCCTTGTTGTGAAAAGAACGTCCTTTTGTCTGAGGCAAAACTCGAAAAATTTGAATTTTCCAGAGAATATACGCTTCACCCGTCTCTGAGATACTTAATTAGGTATGGCGGTTATCGAATTTGTTAGAAATGTCGTCGGAGAAGAGAATGGACAACAATGCTACCAATTACGATAATTAAAATATCCAAACCTCAACGCTCAAAAATAAGCGATCGATAATAAAAGTCCATCCACATGAATGGTTGTTTAAGCTATTTATATCTTATTCTAAGATGACGGTTATCCTCTTCAAACCGATTCCAATGCCACAATAATCTAAATCTATGTTTATCACAAAATCAGGTTATCTATTAAAAGACTACCGGAGGAAGTGAAGAGCGATCGGTCGCGAATCGATAGTTAGGCGTTGCTCCCATCTCAAATACTAGGGTGCCGCCTGAAATAATGTCGGAGTGCGTGATGTAGGATTTGTCGTATGGATTTCCATTGAGCCATGCACGACGGATGTAGATGTTTTCAGCCGAAGCGTTTTGTGCTATAATTGTGAAACGGTTACCGTTTTCAAGTGTGATTTCCATTCGAGGGAATGCGGGACTTCCAAGGATATAATATGGAGTAGCCGGACATACTGGATAGAATCCCATTGCTGCAAATACATACCATGCCGACATCTGTCCAGCGTCATCATTTCCAGAAAGGCCCCCAGGCTCTTGAAGGTATTCGGTTGCCATTATGTGCCGCACGTATCGTTGTGTAAGCCAAGGTTTCCCGGCAAACGGGAATAGCCACGCTACTTGATGACAAGGTTCATTGCCGTGCCAATAGCGAGCGTGAGTAAACATTGAATCGAGTTTTTCGACATAGACCTCACGACCGCCCATGAGTTTCATCAATCCATATTGATCGTGAGGCACATACCATGTATAGTGACATGGAGCTCCCTCTGTGATATATTTTGCAAAAGTGAAAGGATTGCTCCCGTTGAAAAATTTGCCATTGGCGTATCTACCATTCGCATATCCCGTCTGAGGATCGATGACGTTGCGATAGTTCGACGCACGGGCCTTTAATGCCTTGTAGTCTGCTTTAAGTCCAAGTGCATTAGCCATCTGTGCGAGAGCAAAGTCGTCGAATGCGTACTCTAGCGTTCGCGAAACCTGTTCGCGTTCATGGTATGCGTATGGGACAGAGTCCTCAAGTGGAACATAGCCATATTCAAGATATGATTGCAGAGCACGACGCCCCATACCATTACGATAATCATCTATGGATTCCGGTATTTGAAATGCATTCTGTCTCATTGCTTTATATGCAGTGCTGACATCAAAGTTTCTGACTCCTTTGACATACGCATCGGCTATAGCGGCTATACAGTGGTCGCCAATCATGGCTGCGGTATAGCTATTCCAACAAGGGAAGATTGGCAACCATCCGCCTTGCTCATATTTCATGACGAGCGACTGCATCATCTCGCCACTCTGCGATGGGTGAAGTAAGGTTAACAATGGATGTTGAGCTCGGTAAGTATCCCACATACTGAAATCGTCGTAGTAAACGGAAATGCTATCAGGCAATTGTCGAATGGGAGTTCCGGCGGCAAACGATGGATAACGACCATCAACATCGTTCATTGCACGAGGCAAAAAAGATGTACGATATATAGCACTATAGAATTTATCTTTTTCGATATCAGAGCCTCCTTTTATGCTTATCTGACCTAGATGATGTTCCCAAATATTTTCAAGACGAGCACGCACTGCATCAAAATCCTTTTTTGGCATCTCAGTTGTAAGATTTCCTAACGCACCGGGAAAGTCGGTAAACGACGATGCAGCAGTGATTATAGTAGGTTTTTCTGATATCCGAAAGCGGATATAGGCACCAATGCGACGACGATTGGCAATCTCAGTCTTACTCTCATAAGCAGAGTCTGCATCGAAAACACCAAAGCCAAACACATCCAATTCGCTACAATCTACCACAAAGTGGCCAGCAAATCCAGCAGCCTCCCCCTTACCTTGGTAGATGCGATGTACCGGATTATAGCCGTAGATTAATTGACGTACAGGGTCAAACTTGATATATCCCTCCCCCTCATCACTATTAGGGTTAACAACAATAAAGCCCCCATTTTCCGCCTTGCTTTTGTCGTACGAAAAGCGAAAAATTGCAGCACGGGACGTACCCGTCATTTCGGCCGTCAAACCATCATCAGGAAGATATGTTCTATAATATGCCGGAGTCGAGACTTCGTCGTCGTGACTGAAACGCGAAGCACGTTCCTCCGGTTGCAAACGAGGCACACCACGCCCCACCATCAAAGTCATCGAACCATAATCTTGTGTACAACCGCCGACTATCCAGTGGGAATTGCGAAACCCTTGCAGCAACGAATCGGCATAATAATATGGGGCTATGCATTTTAGCTCAGTATCGCGTGTTTGAGGAGTCCAAAAATTCATTCCATGCGGTTCTAGAACAGCGGGAATAGTTTGTCCCATCTCCTCTGTACCCTTACCAAACATACCGGCAGAACCGGTAGAATTATGAGCAGTACCGACACGCGGCTCCACATGACTAATAAGAGAAATAGCGACTGCTAAAACAGTGGCAAGTATATTCATGGCATTGATTAATTCGAGTTATGAGATTACTGAGTGCAAAGATACAACAATATTTGTAATAGCCAATTCGTAAACCACAGCACACAAAAGGATGTCATTTTTAAAGATTTAGTAAGTTCAATCGTCGTACTAAGTGTAATTCAATTATTTGTTCATCACTTCCATTGTTAATTTATCAAAATCCATTCAAAATTTCCACATTAATCCAAAATTACTAAATTTGCGTAGGAATT
>CAZYYV010000087.1:0-4878 GCA_964651295.1 uncultured Bacteroides sp. | reverse complement strand
TCGAATACATCGACGTAGTTTATCTCGCCCCCGCAGAAGAAGAGGAAGAATCCCCACCTACAAATGTTAAACTCCTAAACCCTAAACTTTTAAACGAGTACGGCGAAGCCGTACTCCCCCAAGCGGCAGCTGCCCCCGCGGTTAAAAGCCAAATCGGCAGCAAGAGTACATTGACATTTTGGAAAAAAACTAAGCCTACAATAGGTGTGCCTATTTGATACTTAATTATTGAGTCTAAATTATTAAGTATTGTTAACATGTTTTGAGGGTGTTTGGCAAGATTTGTTAACCGCACGTCATTTTTTAGGCCCAATTTATTATATATTAAGGATAAAGGCAGTACCTTTGTACTTTAATCACGTAGATACAACTCATGATGAAGAATATCCTCACCGATTTGGTACGCCTTCAAGAGAAAGCCTACGGTCCTGACCGCGAAGCATTCTATGTTATCGATGTCGCAGGCAAAAAAAATATTCCGACTACTTGGGGCGAATTCCGCCAAAAGGTCGACAATATGGCGTATGCTCTCGAATTGCTGGACATTTGTCCCGGTGATATGGTGGCTGTCCTCTCCCATAATAGCCCCGAAATTATAATAACCGACCACGCTTGTTTCCGTAATCGCGCGGTGCCTGTAGCTATCTACGCTACTTCAAGCCCTGAGCAGATTCAATACATTATCAACGATGCCGGCGCAAAAGCGATAATGGTTGGTTCGCAATCTCTATATGATTCTGTTAGAGGTATAAAAGACAATTGCGCTTGCCTTAAACGTATTATCGCCGCTTACGACGATATAATATTCGAAGATGGAGATGATACCTCGATTCACCTTAGCGAAATATACGCACTAGGAGAAAAAGCATCTGACGAATGCCGTGCTGAAGTTGAACGTCGCACTTCTGATGCAACACCCGACGACATCGCAACACTCCTTTACACATCCGGAACCACCGGAGAGCCTAAAGGGGCAATCCTTACTCACAGCTGCTTTACCGCTGCTCTCGAGACTCACCGCGATGTATTTAAGGAAAAACTTTCGGACAAAGACACGTCGGTTTGTTTCTTACCTTTAAGTCATATTTTCGAAAAGGCTTGGACTAGCTTCTGCCTTTGGATGGGTATGAAGGTGTATATCAACACCAACGCGAAAGAAATCCAAGCAGCTCTCCCCATTGCTCAACCTTCTTGTATGTGCAGCGTTCCTCGCTTCTGGGAGAAAGTATACACCGCTATACAGGAGAAATTTGCCGGAATGAAAGGCGTTCAGAAAAAACTTGTTGAACGCGCTCTTAAAGTTGGATACAAACGCAATCTCGAATACAAACGACTCGGAATAAAAGTGCCAATGCTACTTGAGATGCAGTATCGATTCTTCGATAAAAACGTATTCTCAAAGGTTCGACAAGTTATCGGACTCAACAACGGCCAATTCTTCCCCACTGCGGGTGCTCCTATTTCGGGCAACATCGTTGAATTTTTACACACTATCGGTTTAAACATCATCGTTGGTTATGGCCTTTCAGAGACTACTGCCACCGTAAGTTGCTATCCCGAAGTCGACTATGTAATCGGCACTGTTGGCACATGCCTACCGGGAGTAAATGTAAAGATTGGCGAAAATAACGAAATTCTTATCAAAGGCGCCACTGTTATGCGCGGATACTATAATCGTCCTGAAGAAAACGAAAAAGTTTTCACCGAAGACGGTTGGTTCCGAACTGGTGATGCCGGTCTATTCGATCATAGCGGCGCGCTCGTACTTACAGAACGTATCAAAGACCTATTCAAGACAAGTAATGGCAAATATATTGCCCCGCAGGCTATCGAAAGCCGTCTTGGCGAAGACCGATACATCGAGCAAGTTGCTGTAATCGGCGACCAACGTAAGTACGTTACTGCAATTATAATACCTGCTTTCGGTGCTCTCAAAGAATACGCACGCAAAAACGGCATTTCATTCTCTTCAATCGAAGATTTGGTTGAAAATGCAGAAATCCGAAAGTTTATTGCCGAACGAATCGAACGTATGCAAAAAGGTTTTGCCGGTTTTGAGAAAATCAAACGATTCACTCTGCTACCTCGCGAATTCTCTATCGAGACTGGGGAGCTTACTAATACTCTCAAAATTCGACGTCCGGTTATCAATGCGAAATACGCCGAAGAAATTGAGGCTATGTATTGCTAATTTTTTTACGATTTTAAATATATGATCGACAAAAAGTCTAAGATAGTTAATGCTGCAACGCCCGAACGTGCGATTCTTATCGGATTAGTTACGCCTCAACAAGATGAGGCGAAATCTAATGAGTACCTCGCCGAATTAGCGTTCCTTGCTGATACTGCCGGAGCTAATGCCGTTAGGACTTTCACTCAACGTCTCGACTACCCTAACCCGCGAACTTTCGTCGGAAAAGGTAAACTTGATGAAATCCGTCAGTATATCGAAGACGATGGCGATATCGCAATGGCTATTTTCGACGACGACCTATCCACTAAGCAAGTGCTTAATATTGAGCGCGAATTAGGGGTGAAGATTCTCGACCGTACAAATCTTATTCTTGACATTTTCGCTAAGCGAGCTCAGACTGCAACTGCAAAAACTCAAGTCGAGCTGGCTCAGTATCAATACTTGCTACCGCGTTTGACGCGAATGTGGACTCACCTCGAACGTCAGCGTGGTGGTATCGGTATGCGTGGCCCCGGTGAAACTCAGATTGAGACCGACCGACGTATTATCCTCGACAAAATCTCTCGTCTAAAAGAAGAACTTAGAGCCATCGATCGGCAAAAAGTTGTGCAACGCAAGAATCGTGGAAAACTAACTCGTGTAGCACTTGTCGGATATACCAACGTGGGCAAATCTACTTTGATGAATCTTCTCAGTAAAAGTGAAGTTTTTGCCGAAAATAAACTTTTCGCAACTCTTGACACCACTGTACGTAAAGTTGTTATCGACAATCTTCCTTTCTTACTTTCTGACACGGTAGGTTTCATCCGAAAGTTGCCTACTCACCTTGTCGATTCGTTCAAATCTACTCTTGACGAAGTTCGTGAAGCCGACATTCTCGTTCACGTCGTTGATATTTCGCATCCAAACTTCGAAGAACAAATCGATGTCGTTGACCGAACTCTACGTGAAGTTTGCAATGGTGCCGAAAAACCTTTATTATTGGTATTCAATAAAATTGATGCTTTCTCATGGGTGCCGAAAGAGGAGGATGACCTCACCCCAAAAGAACGTTGCAATATGACTCTCGATGAATTAAAAGCGTCTTGGATGGCTAAAATGAACGACAACTGCGTTTTCGTTTCTGCTAAAAAAGGGCTTAACATCGACGAACTCAAACAACGCCTATACACAATGGCGCGTGAAATTCATCTCGCTCGATTCCCTTATAACGACTTGCTCTATCAAACATACGAAGTCGAAGAGTAAGACCATAACTAAAACTCAATATGCAAGAACTTCTCTCTAACTGGCATTTTAGCGGCCTTCTGATTGGCCTCGCCACTTTCCTTGTTATTGGATTATTCCATCCATTGGTTATAAAAGGTGAATACTATTTTGGCCTTCGTTGTTGGATTGCATTCCTCTTCGTTGGTATAATAATGTGCTTCGCTTCATTAATAATCGAGAATCAGACTTGGTCAATTATCGCTGGGGTTGTCGCATTCTCTTGTTTTTGGTCAATCAAAGAAGTATTCGACCAAGAAAAACGAGTACTCAAAGGGTGGTTCCCAATGAATCCTCGTCGTAAAGCATACTACGAAAAGAAAAAAAATAGTCGCTAACGACTTCTTAATTCCCAAAACGCCACGGCGGATGCGGCTGCTACATTTAGCGAGTCCACGCCGTGGTGCATTGGTATTCGCACCACATAATCCGATCCTTTAATAGCCGCATCTGCAAGACCATCTCCCTCCGTTCCAAGAACAATTGCAAGACGAGGTTCTGACTGCAAGACCGCGTCATCAATCGAAACCGAATCATTGCGCAATGCCATTGCTACTGTTTTAAATCCTAACGCATTGAGTGCTGAATAGCCTCCCTCTAGCCAAGTCCATGGCACTAGAAATACACTACCCATCGATACTCGAACTGCGCGACGATTAAGTGGATCACACGAAGTCGGCGTCAACAATACTGCATCAATACCCAATGCTGCGGCCGAACGGAAAATCGCACCTATGTTAGTCGTATCTACAACACTATCTATAACAGCTACACGACGTGCTCCGGCAAGAACTTCTTCCAACTTCCTAGAAGACGGTCGACGCATCGCACATAGAACTCCTCGCGTAAGTGTATAACCAGTAAGTGATGCCAATAATTCACGTGAGCCCGTATATACATCCAACTCTGGGCAACGAGCTATAATATCAGCTGCATCTCCATTGATATGCCGCTCTTCGCAGAGCAAAGCCAACGGCTCCACTCCGGCATCAAGGGCTACTCGTATAACCTTCGGACTTTCTGCTATAAAAATTCCTTTTGAAGGGTCTAGTCGATTACGAAGTTGTGCTTCTGTCAAAGTCGCAAAAACTTGTAATCCGGGATGGTCAAGCGATGTAACGTGAGTTATCATAGTCCTTCAATATCATTTTCTGTAAGACCGGTGATAGCCAAAATTTGGTCCAAGGGCAAACCCATTGCTTTCATATTACGAGCAGTCTCTTTCATCGTCTCTAGTCGACCGACTTCTCGCCCCTTCGCAAGACCTTCCTCAAGTCCCTTTGCAAGACCTTCTTTCAAACCTTCTTTGCGTCCCTCTTTCAAGCCTTCCTTGCGTCCTTCCTTGCGTCCTTCCTTTAGACCTTCCTTTAGACCTTCTTCATGACCTTCCATTTTGGCGGTATCGAGAACGTCGTTTT
>CAZYYV010000086.1:0-4882 GCA_964651295.1 uncultured Bacteroides sp. | reverse complement strand
TAACAACGTCGAGTTTGTAGATATCCCAAAGCTCGCCAGCCTCAGTTTCGGCAGTACCGGTCATACCGGCGAGTTTGTGATACATACGGAAGTAGTTCTGGAGTGTGATAGTAGCGAAAGTCTGAGTGGCTGCTTCTACTTTCACGCCTTCCTTAGCTTCGATAGCCTGGTGTAGACCGTCGGAGTAACGACGACCTTCCATGATACGACCGGTCTGTTCGTCGACAATCTTAACCTTGTTTTCGTCGACTACATACTCGATGTCGCGTTCGAAGAGGGTGTATGCTTTAAGGAGCTGAGTTACAGTATGAACGCGCTCCGACTTAACGGCGTAGTTGGCCATCAATTCGTCTTTCTTTTCCTGACGTTCGGCGGGGTCGGCGATATGCTCAAGTTCAGAGAGCTGCGATGCGATGTCGGGAAGAACGAAGAATTGAGGATCCTGCGAGTGTCCGGTGAGTTCATCGATACCCTTGTCAGTAAGTTCTACCGAGCGGTTCTTTTCGTCGATAACGAAGTAGAGAGGATCGGTTACTACGGGCATTTCGCGAGAGTTGTCCTGAAGATAGTATGCTTCAGTTTCGAGGAGAATGTTCTTCATGCCTTCCTGGCTGAGGAAGCGGATGAGAGCACCGTTCTTGGGAAGACCCTTGAAAGCGCGGAAGAGTAGGAGCGCACCTTCTTTACGAACGTCTTTGTCTTCAGATGCAAGTTTTGTCTTGGCTTCTGCAAGAATACCGGTTACGAGACGCTGCTGAGCCTTGAATACCTTCTCAACATTGCTCTTGAACTCGTTGAAGAGTTGGTCGTCGCCCTTGGGCACCGGACCAGAGATGATAAGCGGTGTACGAGCGTCGTCGATAAGAACCGAGTCGACCTCATCGACGATAGCGTAGTAGTGTTTGCGCTGTACGAGGTCGTTGGGCGACATTGCCATATTGTCGCGGAGGTAGTCGAAACCGAATTCGTTGTTAGTACCGTAGGTGATGTCGCACATATAAGCGCGGCGACGTTCCGGGGTGTTGGGTTCGTGCTTGTCGATGCAGTCCACCGAAGCACCATGGAACATATACAACGGTCCCATCCACTCAGAGTCACGCTTCGAGAGGTAGTCGTTGACGGTAACAACGTGAACACCACGACCAGAAAGCGAACGTAGGAATACAGGGAGAGTAGCTACGAGAGTTTTACCTTCGCCGGTAGCCATTTCGGCAATTTTGCCTTGAGTTAGTACGATTCCACCAATGAGCTGCACGTCGTAGTGAGCCATGTCCCAAGTGATTTCGTTACCACCGGCAATCCAGCGGTTTTTCCAGATAGCTTTGTCGCCCTGGATGCTTACGAATTCGCGCCCCTGCCCTGCAAGTTCGCGGTCGAAATCGGTAGCAGTAACTTCGATAGTTTCGCTAGCAGCAAAACGAGCTGCGGTTTCGCGAACCGTGGCGAATACGATTGGTAGGTGCTCGTTGAGCTTATCTTCGATAATGTCGAGGATTTTCTTTTCGTGAGCGTCGATTCGGTCCCAGAGGGGTTGACGCTTGTCGAAGGGGAGTGTTTCAACTTCTTCGCGAAGCTGAGCGATAGCGTCGTTGTCGGCTTGTGTAGCAGCCGCAATATCGGCGCGAACGTCGGTGATAAGCTTACGTAAGCCATCGTTGTCGAGCTTCTGCACTTCAGGGATTTTATCCTTGATTTGCTGGAGAATCGGGGCAATTGCCTTAAGGTCACGGGTTGATTTATCGCCGAAAACCTTCTTCAGGAATGAGGTAAATGACATATATGGAGTGTTCTTATTTTACAGGGTAAAAAGTGTAGTAGCCGCAGCATTGAGGGCTGTAGCGGCAAAGATACGAAAAATCAGCGGAATAAGTGTCGTCCCGGTCTATTTTTTGACCAGATACAGAGGAGCGACGGTCGCACCATTGGGCGATCGGATGCGTAAAATGCGACAAACCGTAGGCGCAATAGCTCGAGCATCTACGGGGATGCCGATAGTTTGCGATGCGATATCCGGTGCCAAGATAAATACCTGAGCAGTAGTAGCGCAGGCACGTTGCACCATCGACGTACGGTCTTTTAGGGCTATGGTATTATAATCATCTACTATTTCGAAGCCCGGAGCAACAGAAATAAGCAAATCCCCGGCTGTTGCGACGACGGTGTTTCGGCGCAGAGCTTCGGGTTGTTCGCCGGCGTGGCCTTCGATTACTTCATCGATGGTGAAAACTCGGTCGATGCCGGTCATTTTTGCCAAGAACGAAGCGGCTTGAGTGCGCACTTCTTGCTCATTCAAAGAGCGTTCTTTCAGTAGTTTATGATTGAGGTATAGTTGTCCGTGGTGGTATGCTGAGACATAATCGCCATTTCCGTACACGGCCATAAGATAGACGTTGAGTAGCGAAATGGCTTTACGAGTTGAAAATTCGCCGTAAGGGATGCCCCACCGCTCATCGTCGCGACGGCTACGATTGACCGGAGGAGTTGCAGCAAGCATTACAACGGTGCGATTCAAGCCGACACGTTTATCGATGTCGCTGAAAAGCTGCTCTAAATTGCGGTCGAGACGCACGTAGGCGTCCATAAGTTCGACACGGCAGTCAGCCGATTTTCCATAGTTGTACGGCTGTAGACTGTATGCAATATTAAGAACGTCGGTAACGCCTTCGTGCTGACCGACTTTGAGCGTCGAAAGGAGGTCGAAAGCAATACTATTTATTTCGTTATTCACCAGCGGCGAAGCCTGGAACATATCGAGTCGTTCGGCTTTCGAGCGAGGGAAAACGTAGCGGAATGGATAGTGGCTGAGGTGGTCGGGTAGCGCCGGATAAGTCTCTGGCGGCATTGCCGGCGTCCAACTCATCGTGTCCAATCGCATTGCCAAAGGAGTGGTGCGGTTGCGGGTAGTCACCACCGAAGGCATTTCTTTATAGTAGGTTGACGAAGCCCAATTTCCGGTCTTATGGTCGAGCCACAAAGCGGCGTTAGCAGCATGTCCGGCAAGTGCAATTGCTTGCTCGGGAGTAGCTGCGACGGCATAAACGACGTTAACGCCATCGGCTGCAATACGCACTTCGTCGGCAATGGTGCTTACGCGCAACGCAGCAGGGGAGTAGCCGGTGGTGGTAAAGTTGCCGAGAATTTCAGGGTCGGCATATACTTCAGTTTCGCGTAGATGGTCGCGATTGAAGTATGTGGAAGCACCAATGCCAGAAATTGAGGGCGCTGCGCCCGTCATTAAAGTTGCAGTCGAGGCTGCTTTATCGAGCCCCGGGCCGTATTCGGCATTTAGTATCACGGCACCTTCGCGCTCAAGGCGACGGAAACCGCCTTCACCGAAGTGCTCACGCAATAAATCGAGGTACTGAGTATCGAGACCGTCGACAACGATGCTTACCAGCAATCGCGCTTGAGCGGCATCGGCGGCACTCATTCCAAGCGACGCAACACTCGCCACCAAAGCGATGAAAAGCCTTGGCATCGAGTTCGATATTGCGAATTTATTTTTGATACTCACTTATTTACTATTTACTTAGCTTTTGCGTCGGTTGATTAGCACATAATTTGCCGAGCGGAGCATTTCAGCCAAAATTAGCGGCCAAAACGCTGCATTGGCGGTCTGCGGGATAAATGCCCAAGCGGCCAAAAACGCCAAAAGCACTGCAAAGTTAGTGAATTGATAGCAAATAAGCACAATTTTTGCACGTTTTATCCATATCAATATCGGAACAAGGAGGCAAAGAGGGTTCAACCAGGCGTAAATCCAGTTTGGCGAAGTGGCTTCGTGGACCGATATGAAGATGAGGAATGTTAGCACGAGTCCTTGTGTGCCAAAGATGCCGAAAAGGGCGGAGTCGAACCATCGAGTTACTCGGCGGCGTCGGAGGTCGCGAATAGTAAGTGCCACAGCGAGGAGAAGCACTATGCATGCTATGCACATCGGCGAAAGGTACCACGGAGTTGGTGGTAATACGGCATTATCTGTCGGAACATCTACTACAACAATGCTCTTTTTTACCAACTTACGTCCGCCAATAGTGGCATCGGCAAGCATACCGTCGAGTTCGACGGGTGCAAATGCCATCTCGCGGCGATTGAGTGCGTAGTCGACTCCTAAACCGAGGGCTGTATCGATGCCATACTGATACCACGGATAATTGCGGTGGTTATTTGTCATTATAGACCTGAACGTAGGCTTGATAGATGAGTTTGCTTCGATAGGAGCCGGCCCGAGGATTATTGAATCACCGGCAGCGAGTTCGACAGCTCGAAGCGGACGTGTAGCACAGTTGTCTTTCACATAATTATAGCGATAGACTGCATTTTCGGGCTTTACATTTTCTTTTAAGGCAGCGATAAGACGTGCTTTCTGCTCTGAATCGAAGTTGAGTTCGTGCATTACAACACGCCGCCCCTCGTAAGCATAGCCCATCAAGAATCGATTTAAAGGAAATTCTACTGCCATATAATCGGTTTCCCCCTTAACAAAGCGGTAGATAAAGTTTGGCGATTTGAAATCGAACACGCCATAGTTATACGACATCGGCTCTTGACCTGCAATTTCGACCGCAATAGCCGAGTGGCCGTCTAACTCGTAAACATCTTGTCCGGCATATATATTTACGAAATAGATAGTGGTATCAGCCTCGACCGCACGCATATTCAGCGCACCGACCGCGACTAGTATCAGCAGCACCAACAAGCGCCACATCCCACTTTGTTTCGCGTAGTTAAATATCATATTCAGAGAAATTTCAATTCGTATTACAGATTAGTAATCGTTCAAAGACAGAAAGCCATATAAGCAGGTATGAAAATTGTATTTCCCTTTCTATATAACTCGCCATCGGCGAATTCACTTTCTTAGCAATTTTGCTACAAAGCG
>CAZYYV010000085.1:0-5318 GCA_964651295.1 uncultured Bacteroides sp. | reverse complement strand
ACGTGGGTTTGGCTACCTATATTAACACTAAACGTGTGGTCTCCGCCAAGGCTTCGACCACACGCTATTATCTTTAATACCTGCTCAATGCAGGTCAACTTCATAAAAATGGAAGTTACCCTACCCTATCAATTCAAGTATTTGTGCGGCTGCATTTTTAGTATCTACTTTTGTGATAATATGTGTGATGCGATGTTCGGCATCGGTGATGAAAGTAGTGCGGACTGTACCCATATATTCGCGTCCAGCCATTTTCTTTTTCTGCCATACACCGAAAGCTGTATTAACTTCGACATCGGGATCGCTCAATAGCGTAAAGTTGAGGTCGTATTTTTCAGCAAAACGTTGGTGGCTTGCCGACGAATCTTTACTAATACCAATCACTTCGAATCCACGGTCGCACAAGGTATCGTAGCCATCTCGCATCGAGCAGGCTTCAGCTGTACAACCCGGAGTATTGTCTTTTGGATAGAAATAGATAATGAGCGGACGTCCGGCATAAGCAGAGGCTTCTACTCGTTCACCAGTAGAGTTATATCCTAAAAACTGAGGTATAAAATCACCGATATTCATAGGTATTAAATTATAGATGTTGTTAAATAAGAAATACGAATTACAAATAAATTTTGTTACCGATGACAAATATAATAAAATTTGTTTTTAAAAATTCTATTGGTGTTATACAATTTTTTGTGTAATTTTGCGCCATATTTTTCAAACACTAAAACACCTCGTCAATATGGGCGGCTTTTTCGGCGCAATTTCTAAGAAACCATGTATCGATGACGTATTCTACGGCACGGACTATAATTCACACCTTGGCACAAAACGCGCCGGTCTGGTAACATTTGACCCGGAGAAAGGGTTTAACCGCTCGATTCACTCAATCGAACGTAGCTATTTTAGGACTAAATTCGAAGATGAGCTAGATCGCTTTGTCGGTAATCAAGGTCTTGGAGTAATCAGCGATACAGACGCGCAACCAATCATAGTCAATTCACATCTCGGCAGATATGCAGTAGTATCGGTAGCGAAGGTAAACAATATGCGCGAAATCGCAGCAGAGTTGCTCGAACGCCGAATGCATTTCAGCGAAATGTCGGCAAATAACATCAACCAAACCGAGCTAATCGCCCTTCTTATTAATATGGGCGAAACCTTTGTTGACGGGATCAACTTAGTGTATCGCAAGATAAAAGGTTCGTGTTCGATTCTTATTCTTACAGAAGACGGCATCATTGCCGCTCGCGACTACCTCGGCCGAACACCTATCGTACTTGGACAGAAAGCAGATGGTTATGCAGCGACAAGTGAAAGTTGCTCATTTCCCAATCTCGGTTACCGCCGTTTACGAGATGTCGGTCCCGGAGAAATCGTCCGACTACGCGCCGATGGCATAGAGGTGCTTCAAGAAGCAGCAAAACGCGAACAGATTTGTTCATTTTTATGGGTGTACTATGGCTTCCCGGCAAGCGACTACAAAGGCATCAACGTAGAAGCTACTCGAGAAGCATGCGGTCGTCTTTCCGGCAAGAAAGATCCGACTGATTCCGACTGCGTCTGTGGAGTACCCGACTCTGGAGTTGGTTTTGCGCTCGGTTATGGCGAAGGCCGCGGAATCCCCTATCACCGCGCAGTGCTCAAATACACCCCAACATGGCCTCGTAGCTTCACACCCGGTAATCAAAGCCGCCGCGACCTCGTTGCGCGTATGAAGCTGATCCCCAACCGAGCAGTACTAGATGGCAAACGAATTGTATTTTGCGACGATTCAATTGTACGCGGCACCCAGCTCCGCGACAATGTATGCACATTCTTTGAGGGAGGAGCACGCGAAGTTCACGCCCGCATATCATGTCCGCCGCTAGTGTATGGTTGCCCATTCGTAGGATTCTCTGCATCGAAGAGCGATATGGAGCTTATCACTCGTCGTATTATTCGCGACTTTGAGGGAGAAAATCCGACAAATATCGACCGCTACGCCACCTCCGGCACCCCCGAGAATCAGCGCATGGTGAGCGAAATAGCACGTCGTCTCGGACTTACCACATTGCAGTTCTGCGACATTAACGATCTTGTCGAAAGCATAGGTCTACCGAAATGCCAAGTCTGCACACACTGCTTCGATGGCAGCAGTTACTTTGCCGATCAAGCATATGCAGAAGACCACAGCGAAAACGCAAATTGATGATAGAGCAGATTCAATTCACTCTCCCCTCCTATCGCCGTGGAGCACATTTGGTAACTAACGAGATACTTCGTCGACTACCAGACTTACCGGAAAAAGGGTTGCTGAATCTTCTTATCAAACACACATCTGCCGCGTTAGCTCTCAACGAGAACGCCGACCCAGATGTGCGCCACGATCTTGCAGCAATTTTCGACCGTATCGTACCCGAAAACGCTCCATACTACCTACACACATATGAGGGTGCAGACGACATGCCAGCTCACGCAAAATCGGTAATTGTTGGCGCATCTCTGTCTATCCCCATTACAGACGGACAGTTGAACCTCGGTCGTTGGCAAGGTATATACTTATGCGAGTTCCGCGATTATGGCGGTCCTCGCACAATCGTTGCAACAATTATTTTTTAGGGCTTAAAATCTTTTAGGGCTAACTCATTACCGTCGAATACGGCATAAGTCGACCGATCAATCCAATTGCCAAGAATCATCAATCGGCAACGGGTATTGATTGGCTCGTCGATTGCCACATGGTGATGACCAATGACGATGTATCGCAAATCGGCATCATCAGCAGACAACTTACGAGCAAATAACTCGACCGACATACGTGCCTGAGGGGTAAATACCGGTACAGGAACTTCGCCCCCACCTTTACGACTATGCGAGCTCCAACCATGCGCAAAAGGAATTGTCCAACGAGGATGGATGCCCGAATACAACTTTTGGCAAATGCGGTTGTGAAAAATCCGCCTAAGCATCATGTAAGGCCACGGTTGACGTCCAAAGGTATCACCATGTCCGAGGAAGAAATGCGTACCATCAATCTCGACAGGAATCCCGCCCTCAGATGTATCGACAATTTCTATACCAATTTCGTCACGCAAATAATCGAATAGCCAAATATCGTGATTGCCAATAAACCATACCACTTTGACCCCAGAATCGACCAATCGCGCTAATTCTCCCAAAAAACGAATATACCCACGTGGCACAACATTGCGATACTCAAACCAATAGTCGAGAATATCGCCCAGCATATAAAGCGCCTTTGCATCCGATTCAATCGACCGCAAAAACGCCACTATCCGCGCTTCATGGGCACGGACATCCGGCATATAAGAGGCTCCAAGGTGGACGTCGCTTATAAAGTATGTATAACCACGTTTCGACATTGTTATAACAGACCTAGTTCGAGCTTCGCCTCTTCGGTCATCATATCTTGAGTCCACTCAGGCTCAAAAACGATATTAACTGTCACAGAAGCGACACCCTCAATGCTTTCAAGCTTCATGCGCACATCTTCAAGGATGAAGTCGGCCATAGGGCAGTTGGGAGCAGTCAAAGTCATATCGACAGTCAAAGCAGCCTCGTCGGTAAGGTCGATTCGATATACCAAACCAAGCGAATAAATATCGACCGGGATTTCGGGGTCGTAAACGGTGCGGAGCATATCCACCACCTTTTCTTCAATTTTTAGTCGTTCTTCTACATTCATATGAGCAAAATTACAAAATTTTCGACTTTATTTGCCGTTTTATCCATTAAAAATTGTAATTTTGCAAAATAACACGAAGCTCAATCGTTATAATATACTGAAAAACAACAAACACTTCTTTATATGAAAACATTAAAAGCCCTTCTCGTCCTCGTAGTAGCATTAGCAGCAACAGTCCTTCCTGCATCAGCTCAGTTTAGAATCGGCCCCCGTGCCGGCGTCGCAGTAAACAGCATGCGCCTCGACACAGACGTTTTCAATAATGAAAATCGTGCAGGCTTTGCAGGCGGTCTCCAAGCAGAATTTACCGTACCGGTACTCAACCTTGGATTCGACATTTCGGTAATGTACGTTCACCGCGTAAACAGTAGCGAAGCTAAAGCAACAACATCAGCAGACAACGAATTACTCCTTGGCTCAGACAATTACAAAGCACGCGACTATATCGAAATTCCGGTTAACTTCAAGTACAAACTCGGTTTACCCCTCATAGGCAACATTGTAACGCCCTATGTATTCACCGGTCCTTCGTTCGCATTCTTGACATCAAAAAAAGCAATTACAGAAGCATACAAGAACAAATCAGTCGACGTAGCATGGAACTTCGGTGTAGGACTTCAGCTCTTTAGCCACCTCCAGGTAGGCGCATCCTATGGTCTTGGTCTTACCAACACCATCGATAAGCTTAATATCCCCACCGGCACAAATGCAGCACCAATCGAAGGCAAAAACAACTATTGGACAATCACAGCCGCATGGCTATTCTAATCAATCACAAATAATCTATACAGAACAATGAGACTAATTATCGAGCCCTCATACGAACAGCTCTCGCGTTGGGCAGGCAACTATGTAGCAGCACGAATCAACGAAGCAAACCCCACATCAGAACATCCTTTCGTTCTTGGTTGCCCCACCGGTAGCTCCCCCCTTGGTATGTACCGTCGTCTCATCGAGCTTTACAAAGAAGGTAAAGTATCGTTCAAGAACGTCGTTACATTCAACATGGACGAATATGTGGGCCTCCCCGAAGACCACTCAGAAAGCTATCATACTTTCATGTGGACCAACTTCTTCAGCCATATCGACATCCCCCGCGAAAATGTAAACATACTTAACGGCAACGCCGAAGACCTCGAAGCAGAATGCGCTAGATTCGAAGCAAAAATCAAACAATATGGCGGCATCGACCTCTTCATGGGCGGCGTAGGCCCCGACGGCCACATCGCATTCAACGAACCCGGCTCATCGCTCACCTCACGCACTCGCGTAAAAACTCTCACCACCGACACCATCATCGCTAACTCACGCTTCTTCAATGGCGACGTAAACCTCGTACCCAAGACAGCCCTCACAGTTGGCGTTGGCACCATCATGGATGCTCGCAGCGTAATGCTCATGGTAAACGGCCACAACAAAGCACGCGCTCTCAGCCATGGCGTAGAAGGTGGTATTTCACAGATGTGGACAATCTCTGCTCTTCAAACACACCCCAAAGCAATCATCGTTTGCGACGAAGCAGCTTGTGGCGAACTCAAAGTTGACACATACCGCTACTTCAAAGACATCGAACACGCAAACCTCGACCCCGACACTCAGCTCTAATAAGCATAGTATCGATACAAAAAAAATG
>CAZYYV010000084.1:0-5391 GCA_964651295.1 uncultured Bacteroides sp. | reverse complement strand
CCGATGCAGAATCTTGAGAAAATCGATGCAAGGATTTCCGGTGTTGATATTTCTCCTGTAATCGAAGCTATATGGTGGAGACATTCGCGAAGGTCTTGTGCTATAAAGTCGGGGGCAAGGTCGGTGCGTAGTCCGTTGGATACCGCTTGTGCTGCAGTCGCTGCGGCGCGGAATGCTGCAGCGTGGCGAGCATTTGTTACTACGATGTCTGCCTCTGATGCGTTGTCGGTTATCGCTGCTGCTGTGGCAATAATGGTATTGCGAAGGTTATCGATACCATCTCCCGTGAGTGCAGAGATATGTACTGCTTTGCTCGGAAGTGCTATGTTTGACCCTTCTGTAATATCGTTTTTATTGATGATATAAATGATTCGTCCTGACTCGATTCCTTCAAGTTCGGTTGCAATGGCATTTGCATCGTTATCTTGTGTCGGGTCGATTACATATAGCACTATACCTGCTGTACGAGCAGCTGTTCGAGAGCGTTCGATTCCGAGATTTTCTATAGTATCAGTGGTGCTGCGAAGTCCGGCAGTGTCTTTGAAACGAATAAGGTATGGCCCCATTTCGATAGTATCTTCTACGATGTCTCGAGTGGTCCCGTGGATATCGCTAACTATGGCTCGTTCGTCGCCGAGGAGTGCATTGAGGAGTGATGATTTCCCGGCATTTGTTCTACCGATAATCGCCACGGGGATACCGTCTTTGATCGCTGTTCCGGCATCGAAACTATCGGCAAGACGAGTCAACTCGGCATTGAGGCTGTCGGCAAGTGTGAGCAGTCGTTCGCGTGAAGCGAATTCTACGTCTTCTTCCGAAAAATC
The DNA here is from genome assembly GCA_964651295.1 of uncultured Bacteroides sp. Taxonomy (GTDB): domain Bacteria; phylum Bacteroidota; class Bacteroidia; order Bacteroidales; family Muribaculaceae; genus CAG-873. Next base: position 4,567 of record CAZYYV010000084.1, on the reverse strand, counting down.
GAGTTCTAGTTCGAGTAGTGATGCTAAATCGAGCAATTCGGCGCGAAGTGCTTCGAGTCGACGAGAGTAATTTCCTCTCATTTGATTAATGGCAAGGCGATGTGCTGCCGCTGATGACGATGCGATAACGTCGGCTACGGCTTCTGCTTCTGCAAGGTCCATTTTGCCCGATGCAAAGGCACGACGGGTAAACTCACCGGGGTGTGCTAATCGTGCTCCGCAACGGTTGAGTAGGCTGATAAGGCGTCGTTGAATCCATCGAGATCCGTGTATGCCAAATTCTACGATATCTTCTCCTGTAAAAGTGCCTGGAGCGCGAAATACGGTGGCTACCGCTTGATCGAGTATTTCGCCTGTTTCAGGGTTAATAATGTTGCCCAAGTGGGCGGTGTGAGAAGCTGCTTGGCTGAGTGATTTGCCTTGCCATATCTTATCGCAGATCGCGAGTGTTTCGGTGCCGCTAATACGTGCGACTGCTATTGCGCCGACGCCTGGGGCTGTCGAAATTGCACAAATTGTATCTGTTGAGTCGTATATCTGGCTAATATTCATATTTGCTATCGTTTGCGGCGATTCCAGTCGCGGTAATTGGCTTGTGATTCTATTTGTTCTTCGATTTCATCGGGTAGTGCTGCGAAGAAATCGTAACCGGTTATTTCTTCCACTTGGTCTACCGATATGGCCATACTTTCTATGCCGTCGGAGATTTTGGCATTAGCCATAATAAAACCGATTGCACGAGGCGGGGTAGAGTAGGGCGAGAGTATTACCTTGAAGAAACGTTCGGGTACGCTTATGTGGCTGCTACCTATTGTCCGTGTGATGATGTCGGACAGTACGGGACCTGCTATGATTACTAGTGCGCTATCGCGGATTGCCCACTGACGGCATTTATCTTCGAGTGTCGACCATCTACCGCTATTGAGTGAATGGTCTTGAGGACACATATTTGTAAGATAGTGCGAGTCGAGCATTGCTTGTTTGCTCCACTTCATGTCGGCCGCAGGAGCCATATGACCTCGATCAAATCCGGAGTTTCTGTAGTCTTCGATTGTCGGACATCCGGCGACATCTTCGTCGGCACGAAATTTTGAGTTGCGAGGTTCTTTTCCTTGTGCTTCTGTGCCGGTGAGTTCCCATGCAACGTAGTTAGGTACGTGGTGGTCGCTGTTGAACGATACTGTAAAACCTTCGTAATCTTTAATTATCTCCGATGTATTCTCAGGAAGAGTGACGCAGAGTAGCTTATCACCAAGATTTACAGAATTATTATCTGTTTGGCTTTCGTCGTGTCGACCTAAAGCATATACGGCACCAAGACCGAGAAGAACTATTGTTAATAGTATCGACAGACTTTTAGGGATTATAGAGTTGCTTGGACGTTTGGGACGTTTTGCGCGACGTTTTCGATATGTATTGCTGTTGTTAGCCATTATTATATTTCTAATTTACTGCAAAAATAGCGAATTTTCGGCGGATTACATTACTGTTGTAAGTACGAAATTACGTATTCCGAGTCATTACGCAGATTTTGAGCATTATCTACTACTCTCCAGCATCCTTTTGACGCAAAGGCTGCGAAATGAGCCAAGCCGATGCCGAGGTCTAGTAGCCCGAATCCTTTTGTAGTCGTTGTGAAGAAGTGAACTGCGTTGCGGTCTTCGATTGCGCGCCATGGTTGGCTGTTGAGCGACGAAGGCGCGACGCGCATCATTTCGAACGATTTTTGGAAATCAGACCCTGGTTGTATAGTAAATAAATCGTCGATAGATTTACGCTTACGACTGCCCGATATTTTGCTCATTACACGGCTGGTAAGACTCTCATTTTCAGCTGCATATCCAAAAGGAATTAGAGCTGCGATATACTCGTCGTCGCGAACGTCTATGATCTTAGTAATATCACTCTTTGATATTGTCCCGCCGAGCCATACGGAGCTAAGTCCTATTCGGGTAAGTTGCAGTACGATATTCTCCATTACCATACCTGCATTTACTGCTGAAAGTTTGCTACGCTTCGAATAAAGAAGGGCTAGATAGCACTCTGCGCCTCGAATCACTCCATAGGTTCCGATTTTACCGGATATGGATTTATCTATCATTACCACTCGAGCTTTTTCACCGTTCAAGATATTTTGAGCATCGCTACAGAAGCGTTTGACACGGTTAATTGTCTCTTCGTCGGGTCGAGTCGGGCTGTATGTGCGTACCGAGTGCCGATTTTTTATAGCTTCTTCGAGAGTCATAATTTTTGTGCTTGTAAAAAAATCATTATATTTGCAGTGTCAGCAACCAATAAAAATGGTGTCGCAGACGTTTATATAGTATGGAAGAAACAATCAACATCAGTCTCGTTTCGGTCTGTGAGGTAGAAGGTGCTACTGCTATCAATCGTCGTGCCCTTCGCCGACTTGGCCGTACTCCTATATCGGTCGATCTCAACGTTCGTGCCGTACCCGATCTCGATCGCAACCTTATCAGTCTCGTTGTATCGTGCTCGTATATTGCCGTTATTGGGCTTATACGTACGCGAGTACTTTCGTGCTCTGTAGTATCTACTTACGAGATTCCTAACCTACGTAATATTATTGCAGAACAAGGTGAAGAGGTAATCGTTTCAGGTAAAGTAATGACCACTATGCTTGGAATGACAGTGGGCTCACTCCGCGGTGTTATTGCCGTGCGTACTGCCGACACTCCGCTTCGCTATCGCCCACTGCCGATTATCGACCTGACTGCCTTGATGTATAGGCTTCAGTTCGATTCTATTTCTCGTTAAAGACGTGGTGCGCCAACACCGTGGAGTTCGAGGATGCTCTTCACTCCATGGTTTTCGCACCATGTCGTCATATCGTCGATGATATTCTGAGTCACTGCCGGGTTGATGAAGTTGGCAGTGCCTATTTGGACTGCAACAGCTCCTGCCATGATAAACTCAATGGCGTCGGCTGCAGTGCAGATTCCGCCAAGACCTACTACAGGTATTTTTACGGCATTAGATGCTTGCCATACCATGCGTACTGCAACGGGCTTTACTGCCGGTCCCGAAAGTCCGCCGGTAACGGTCGACAGCATAGGGCATCGACGTTCGATGTCGATTGCCATACCCATAAGCGTATTGATAAGCGAGATACTATCGGCGCCTGCGCCTTCAACCGCTTTTGCAATATCGGTAATTGATGTTACGTTGGGCGATAATTTCACCATCAAATGTTTCTTCCACGCTTTACGCACTGCCTCTACAACCGACGACGCGCCTTCGCAAGTAGTGCCGAAAGCCATACCGCCTTGCTTTACGTTGGGGCATGAGATATTCAACTCGATTGCGTTGATATTCTCGAGTGCTGAGAGCTTTTCGGCGACAGCTACGTAGTCGTCAATCGATTTTCCGGATACGTTTACAATTACCTCGGTGCCGCAGTTAGCTATTTGGGGATAGATCTTGTCGATGAAGTGGTCGACACCTTTGTTTTGCAGACCTACAGCGTTGAGCATCCCCGATGGTGTCTCTGCCATACGAGGGTACGGATTGCCTTCGCGAGGCTCAAGTGTAGTGCCTTTGACGATGAAACCGCCAAGGTTCGAGAGGTCGATAAAGTCGGCATATTCGAGGCCGAAGCCGAAAGTACCCGATGCGGTAAGGATGGGATTCTTTAATTTAAGATCACCGATATGTGTTGACAGATCTACCATGGCAATTCGTTTGCATTAAATACAGGACCGTCTGAGCATACGCACTTGTGGCCTGTGGTGGTTTTTTCTACACAGCAGAGGCAAGCGCCGAGACCGCACGCCATCTTGTTTTCAAGAGAGAATTCGGCATTCATTCCCTTGGACTGATATACCTTATACATATTCTGCATCATGCGGAGCGGGCCACATACTTGCATCAAATCGTATTCGCCGTCGACTACTGCCGGATGATTGATGACAAAGCCGTGGAAGCCTTCTGAACCATCGTCTGTGCAGATATGAAGGTCGGATACGGCTTCAAACATTGCGCGTAGATTTGCATCAGGTGCAGTACGTTCTCCATATACAACGGTCGGACGGATGCCGAGTTCGTTCAATGCTCTAGCTTGATAGTAAAGAGGCGCAATACCTACGCCACCTCCAACAAGCAATACTTTAGCGGGTGATGATGGTTGCGAAAAACCGCGGCCAAGAGGTGCGATTACGCGTAGAATATCGCCTGCTTGATACAGACCGAGTGCTTCGCTGGCCCGACCGAGGGGCTTGACCATCAATTCGAGTAACGAAGGGGTGTAATTGAAAATTGAGAAAGGACGGTTGAGCAGCACGGGGGCTTTATCGACTGCCACCTCAACAAACTGTCCGGGTGCCATGTGTGGCAGTGTGCTGCCATCGGTAGGCGCAAGGCCGAGGTGTATAGAGCCGCCTTTGAGGTGGCGTACAAACTCGACACGGAGCATCAGTTGGTGTTTCATCGTGGTTGGATATGAAAAAAGCCGGAGCTGTATGCTTCGGCTTTTTGGCGTTTGGTTTGTTTATTTGTGGCGGGAACGAGAATTGAACTCGTGACCTCCGGGTTATGAATCCGACGCTCT
>CAZYYV010000083.1:0-5398 GCA_964651295.1 uncultured Bacteroides sp. | reverse complement strand
ACTTCTACGGCAAATTCGAGTTCAAGCCTTTGGAACCCGGCTATGGCATCACCGTGGGCAACGCACTCCGTCGCGTACTTCTTTCATCACTAGAAGGTTTCGCGATTTCATCGATTAAAATCGATGGCGTTAAAAACGAATTTGATGCCGTGCCCGGCGTTAAGGAAGATGTAACCAACATCATCCTCAACCTCAAGCAAGTTGACCTCAAACAAAAAGTTGAGGACAGCGAATTTGAACGCGTTAACATCACCGTTTCAGGCAAAGAAGTGTTCACAGCCGGTGACATCTCCAATGCTCTCCAGGGCTTCGAGGTAATGAACCCCGAATTGGTGATTTGTCATTTGGATCCCGACGCAAGTTTCACTATCGTACTGACAATCAATAAGGGTCGTGGATGGGTTCCCGCAGAAGAGAATGTTACTCCTCAGGACGACATCAACACAATTGCGATAGACTCAATCTACACCCCTATTAAGAACGTCAAATACACCGTCGAAAACTACCGCGTAGACCAGAAAACCGACTACGACAAACTTACCCTCGAGATCAGCACCAACGGTTCGATTCTGCCTAAGGATGCCGTTAAAGAAGCAGCAAAGATACTCATCTATCATTTTATGCTCTTCTCTGACGAGAAAATCACCCTCGAAACTTCTGAGCCCGATCCCGGCGAAGAATTCGATGAAGAAGTGCTTCATATGCGCCAGCTTCTCAAATCGAAGCTTGTCGACATGCAGCTCTCAGTACGCGCCCTCAATTGCCTAAAGAGCGCAGAGGTGGAAACCCTCGCCGAGCTGGTGGTATTCAACAAAACCGATTTGCTCAAGTTCCGCAACTTCGGTAAAAAGTCCCTCGTCGAGCTTGAAGACCTCCTTTCGAGCCTCAACCTCTCGTTCGGCATGGACATCTCAAAATACAAACTCGATAAAGAATAACCCCGATGAGACACAATAAAAAATTCAATCACCTTGGCCGCCAGAAAGCTCACCGCTCATCTATGTTGGCCAATATGACTATCTCGCTCATCTTCCACAAGCGCATCAACACCACTTTGGCTAAGGCTAAAGCTCTCCGCATCTACGCAGAGCCCCTTATCAACCGCGCTAAAGAAGACACCATGGCTAACCGCCGCCTCGTCTTCAGCTACCTCCAGAACAAAGAGGCTGTGAAGATCCTCTTCCAGGAAATCGCTGAAAAGATCGGTAATCGCCCCGGTGGTTACACCCGCATCCTCAAGACCGGCAACCGTCTTGGTGACAACGCGCAGACTTGCTTCATCGAGCTCGTTGACTACAACGAAGCTATGCTCAAAGACAGCAAAGACGCTAAGACAAAAACACGTCGTTCACGTCGTAAAGCAGCTCCCGCTGCTGAAGTTGCTGCAGAAGCACCCGCTCAGGAAACTGAAGCACCCGCAGCTGAATAATCAGCCGTTGCTTATTCAACATAAAAAAGGGGTCGGATATGTCCGGCTCCTTTTTTTATCTTAAGCCGATATTTAAATGAAACAACTGCTTTACTTCGTCATCTTCCCCGTTTTCGCTCTAGCCGCCTGTCATAATAAATCGGTCGATTCGGTCGATATATTCGATATTCCGCTCGATTCTATCGTCCTTAGCGACCCGTGCGTATTGGCTGACTCAGCTAGCGGAATGTACTATATGACAGGTACGGGAGGCCTTATGTGGAAAAGCCGCGACCTCGAAATGTGGTCGGGCCCGCATAAATATATTGAGATTGATACCAACTCTTGGATGGGGCCAAATCCGGCAGTATGGGCAGCCGAGCTACATCATTATGGTGATAAATACTACTGTTTTGCTACTTTTACTAATGAAGAGCTTCTAATGGATTCTATCAATCGCTATCCGCGCCGCGCCTCTCATATACTTGTGAGCGACACTCCCGAAGGCCCTTACCGCCCAGTTTCTGATAAAGATTATCTACCGTCCAATCAGCTCACCCTTGATGGGACTTTGTGGGTTGAGGATGGTGTTCCGTATATGGTATATTGTGGCGAATGGCTTCAAAATGATAATGGAACGATGGAATCGATCCAACTTCTTCCCGATTTATCAGCATCTGTTGGCGATGCCAAAATCTTATTCCGCGCATCAGATAACCTTTGGAGCCATGAGAATGTAGAAGGCAGAGAATTGGATTTTAATCGAGTTACAGATGGCCCTTGGCTGTTCCGTACTGCTACAGGTCGACTCGGTATGATCTGGTCAACCTGGAACTATCACGACTATTGCACAGGTGTAGCATATTCTGCATCCGGACGACTTGAAGGCCCGTGGATACAATATGATCGACCTATTACACCTCCTAACTATGGACATGGTATGATATTCCGCGACTTTAATGGTCGGACACTTCTCTCAATTCATAGCCACGATGAGTCGAAAGGCTATTACGACCGTCGACCTGTCTTTATGGAAATCGACCTTTCTTCCGATTCACTCCGTATCAAGTAACAGTATTAGACTTGAGTTATTTTTCTATTAAGGGTATGTTAGCTTAGGTAAAAGAATAAATAAAAGAGTTCGGCACCGGTCCGAACTCTTTCGCTTTATTGGGAATCTTCTAATTAGTAGTTTTCAGCTTTGATTTCGAAGAAGCTTTGCTTGTGAGCGCAGACAGGGCAGGCTGCCGGCGCTTTTTTGCCTACAACGATATGGCCGCAGTTGCGGCAAATCCAGATAGCGTCGCCTTCACGCGAGAATACAATGCCTTCTTCGAGGTTCTTGAGGAGTCGGAGATAGCGTTCTTCGTGATGGCGTTCGATTTCAGCAACGGCGCGGAATTTATATGCGATTTCAGTGAATCCTTCGGCTTCAGCTTCTTCAGCCATACGCGCGTACATATTTGTCCATTCGTCATTTTCACCTTCTGCTGCGGCACGTAGGTTGTCCATGGTTTCCGATACTTCGCCGCCATTGAGGTACTTAAACCATAGTTTTGCGTGTTCTTTTTCGTTCTGTGCGGTTTCTTCGAAGAGAGCAGCAATCTGTTCGTATCCTTCTTTACGAGCTTTAGAAGCGAAGTATGTGTATTTATTGCGCGCCATTGATTCGCCAGCGAATGCTTCGAGCAAGTTCTGCTCGGTCTTAGTGCCTTTAAGTTCTTTCATAATCGTGTTATAGTTTGTTGTTTATTGATTGTTAATTGTTTCTACAGTTGGGGCATAGACCTCTAAAAAATACGTCTTTGCAGTCGCATTCAAATTCATCCGGAGTCTTTAGAGAGTCCATATCGATTGCGATGTCGAATATCTTGCCGCATTTGTTGCAAAGAAAATGGCCGTGAGGAGTGCGAAGGGCAGAATCGAAACGTGTCGATTCAGCAGAAATGTTTAGATCGTTGAGCAATCCTTTTTCAGCCATCAGGTGTAAGCTATTGAATACTGTCGTTCGCGAGAGCATGGGGTGCTCTTTTACTAACTCGGCATACACTTCATCTGCCGAAGGATGGATTTGGCGCGATGTGATGTACTCCAATATTGCCAAACGCTGTATGGATGGTCGTATCCCGGCGTTGGTGAGTAGTTGAGTAAGTTCTTGACGAGTGTTTTTTAGCGACATTGTTATTACTATTACATTGTACTGAGTACAAAGTTATATATAAATTTAATTAGTGCCAAATTTTTTTCGAAGTTTTTTAATAAATTTATTAGACAAATGTGTTTATAGATTGATACAAAGAGTGTTAAGATTAAAGCAAAAATTTAATAAAAAAGACAACAACTTTTCCGCTAAGCTCTTGTTAATATCCTAGATTTTGGATATCTTTGTAAGTAAAACAAATCTTAAAAGCAACATAATATGGAGATAACCCCTGGGAACGTAATGCTCATCGTGGCTGTTCTTCTTTTTATAAGTGTCCTAATCGGAAAAGCCGGCTCACGCTATGGAATGCCTGCCCTTTTACTCTTCTTGGGAGTAGGAATGTTAGCGGGAGTCGATGGTTTTGGCTTGCAATTCGATAATGCTGCGATAGCAGAATTTATCGGTATGATTTCATTGTCAATCATCCTATTTTCCGGTGGTCTTGACACGGATTTCAAACAGATTAAGCCGATTCTAGCCCCCGGATTAATGCTTGCTACAGTAGGAGTTTTTCTCACAACGATAGTTTCAGGAGCTTTTATACACGAAATGATGCATTGGCTTTTGCCCGAGTATGCATTCGGCTGGGCAGAATCGATGCTTTTGGCGGCAATTATGTCGTCGACCGACTCAGCATCAGTTTTCTCCATTCTAAACTCATCAGGAATCGGGCTTAAAGAGAAACTTAAACCCACGCTCGAGCTCGAGAGCGGATCGAATGACCCGATGGCTTATCTTCTCGTCATTCTGCTTATCGCAGCTATAGAGAGCGGCACAACTCTTGATGGACCGATGGTGCTTGCATCAGTTGGACAGCTCTGCATACAGCTTATTGCCGGTGCTATAGGAGGTGTGGTTGTTGGATATCTTACCGTATGGGTTGTTAATCGCATCAACGTTTCGAACGAGTTCCTCTATCCTGTGATGATGATTTCGTGCTGCTTCTTCGCCTTTACACTAACCGAGCTCATCGGAGGTAATTCATACCTTGCTGTGTATATAGCAGGTTTGGTTGTCGGCAACTGTCGTATAGTACTCAAACGCACGATTACCACCTTCTTCGGAGGCTTTACATGGTTGGTTCAGATATTGATGTTCCTCACGCTTGGCTTGCTTGTTAATCCTCACGAGCTACTCCATATTATATGGCCGGGCTTGCTTCTTGGTGTGTTTATGATTCTAGTTGCCCGACCAATTGCCGTATTGATAAGCCTAGCACCCTTTAAACGATTCTCAGCTAAGGCGCGCGTATATATTAGCTGGGTCGGCCTTCGAGGAGCAGTGCCCATTATCTTTGCAACTTATGCCTTGATGTCGCCCGCGGTAGAGAATGCTCGTTTTATGTTCAACCTCGTGTTCTTCATCACTATGCTTTCCCTCCTCATCCAGGGAACAACTGTCAACTCAATGGCACGTTGGCTAGGGTTGACCGAAAAGCCTACAGTACGTCATTTTAATATCGACCTACCCGACGAAGTGACTGCAGCCCTTCGCGAGATTTCAGTTACCGCAGGAGATCTTGTAGACGGGACATCGCTTCGCGACCTTAGTTTGCCACCAGAAACACTTGTGATCCTTGTTAAGCGTGGCGAAGAATACCTAGTACCGACAGGTGGTACACGTCTTTACATTGGTGATACGCTACTACTAATTTCTCGTGAAGAAACACATATAGTATCGCTCGCTAAACAAGCAATCGACCAAGCATAAATCATGTTAGCGATGCCTACGCCATGAGTGTCTTACGGCGTGGTCGTGGCTTGGAGATCCCTACGCGGCAGCTTTTA
>CAZYYV010000082.1:0-5875 GCA_964651295.1 uncultured Bacteroides sp. | reverse complement strand
GGGAAAGCAAAAACGCAACTCCGCCCACTTTCAGACTCGTCCGACATGTTCGACCCGTCCTATCGCTGAGTTGTATTAGGGTCGAATACCTGCGTCGAGGTGGTCGCACAATGCAACCCCTTACTTTGCACCGGTTATTGCAAAGGCATTGAGGCGATGTTCGAGTTCAGTAGAATTGACGCGAGTAGTGAGTTTTCCACGATGCGCAATCGAAATATTGCCGGTTTCTTCTGAAACGACTACTGCGAGTGCATCTGTAGCTTGTGCTATACCTAGTGCTGAACGATGACGCAATCCGAGGGTGCGAGGCACGTCGCTATCATGACTAACCGGCAAAATGCAACCGGCGGCCACTATTCGATTATGCGCAATAATGATAGCTCCGTCATGCAACGGCGAATTTTTGAAGAATATATTTTCCAATAGACGCGTATTCACATTCGCATCTATCACATCTCCGGTAGCGGCGTATGAGTCTAGTGGAATCGACTGTTCGATGACTATAAGAACTCCGGTTTTACTCTTCGACATACTCATACAAGCATAAACAACCGGCATTACCCATTCAAGAACCTCGGAATCAAGGTCTTCGCGATTATGATGGAAAATTTTGCGAAGAAATCGCCACCGGCGGTGAGAACCGAGTTCCACGAGGAATCGTTTGATTGGTTCTTGAAAAAGGATGACGAGAATTACTAGCCCGATCGCCATAAACTTATCGAGGATCGTCCCGATAAGTCGCATATTGAAAATCTCGGACGCAAACACCCACACTACTATAAAGGCGAGAACACCATAGAAAATATTTATGGTGCCCGACTCTTTCATCAAGCGGTAGATGTAGTAGAGCAATACTGCAAAAAGCAGTATGTCGATAGCGTCTTTAATTCCAAAATCAAACATTTCCGAGGGCTTTGAGGAGTGAAATAGATTGACAAGCTTCCGCTACGTCGTGTACACGCAATATTGCAGCACCTCGCTCTACTGCTAATGCTCCAAGAATTGCAGTGGGGGTGATAGCCTCTTCTGCTGTAATTCCAAGCAATTTGGTTATCATCGATTTACGAGATACGCCTACCAATATCGGTCGATTAAGAATCTCAAACGCTGTAAGGTCGCGCATCATCTGATAGTTCTGCTCTAGCGTCTTGGCAAATCCGAATCCAGGGTCTATGATAACATCCGACACTCCGAGTTCGTTGAGTTGCCAAAGCAAACGACTTAGTTCGGCTATAACATCGGCTGTTACGTCGTTATATTCGGTCAACGTCTGCATCGTAGCAGGCGTTCCGCGCATATGCATAAGGATATATGGGCAACGTAACCGGGCTACGGTCTCGAACATTTTCGGGTCAAGCGACCCTCCGGATATATCGTTGATAATATCTGCTCCCCACTCACCAACACACTTTTCTGCCACTTCCGCACGAAAAGTATCAATTGATATGGGGATTTCAAAGCCGACTGCCGAACGAATTACACCCAGAGCTTGTTTGAGACGACGACATTCCTCTTCTACCGGCACATCATCTGCTCCTGGACGTGAGGAGTAAGCACCAATATCTAGAATATCAGCTCCCTGCTCTACCAAAGCAACTGCACGTGCAGCAATAGCCTCATCTGTACGCGCTCGCGATCCGGCAAAAAACGAATCGGGGGTAATATTTATAATACCCATCACAGCCGGCTGCTTGTATTCAAGCAGTCGACCGCGTATATTTAGGCTAAATGGTTTCATCAAGATATATTACTGACGATTTGCGCGTTTACGTTCGATTTCGTCGAGAATAATCTTACGAAGACGGATATGGTGAGGTGTTACTTCTACATATTCATCTTCTTTGATATATTCGAGAGCTTCTTCAAGACTGAACACTACAGGAGGTACGATACGAGCCTTGTCATCGGCGCCCGAAGCACGCATGTTTGTAAGTTTTTTACTCTTGGTAACGTTTACGGGGATATCGTTATCTTTTGCATTTTCGCCTACTACCTGACCTGCATATACTTCTTCTTGGGGGAAGATGAAGAAACGGCCACGATCTTGTAGTTTATCTATTGCGTAGGCATACGATGTTCCCGACTCTATCGCGATGAGCGAACCGTTGGTACGACGTTCGATATCGCCCTTCCAAGGTTGATATTCTAGGAAACGATGCGCCATAATAGCTTCACCTCCCGAAGCTGTAAGAACGTTGCTTCGCAAGCCGATGATACCACGTGAAGGAATCTGGAATTCCATCTGCACGCGGTCATTTTTGGTTTCCATCGAGAGAAGGTCGCCCTTACGACGTGTTACCATATCAATCATCTTAGATGCACTTTCCTCGGTAACATTGATTGTAAGCAATTCGACGGGCTCGCACTTCTGTCCATCTATTTCTTTGATGATAACCTGAGGCTGACCAACCTGAAGTTCATAGCCTTCGCGACGCATTGTCTCGATAAGAACTGAAAGGTGAAGTACGCCTCGGCCGAATACGCTCCAAACGTCCTCTTTCTCGCCTTTTTCGACACGGAGGGCGAGGTTGCGGTCAAGTTCGGCTGTAAGACGGTCTCCAATATGACGAGAGGTTACAAATTTTCCATCACGACCAAAGAAAGGACTATCGTTGATTGTAAATGTCATCGACATTGTTGGCTCATCAATAGCGATACGAGGCAGGGGGTCGGGATTGTCATACAATGTAACTGTATCGCCGATTTCGAAGCCATCGATACCTATAAGCGCACAGATGTCGCCGTTATGAACCGACTCAACTTTCTTACGCCCCATACCTTCAAATGTATGGAGCTCTTTGATACGCTGACGTGTTACCGAACCATCTTTTCTACATAGTCCGATTTCCTGACCTTCGCGAATTTCTCCGCGATGAACACGACCGATAGCAATACGACCTACATACTTGGAGTAGTCGAGCGATGTTATAAGCATCTGTGTATCACCGGGGTTTTCAACAGGACCGGGTATGTGCTCAATAATAGTATCGAGGAGTGGGTAAATGTTATCGGTTGGTTTGTGAACATCAAGACTCATCCAACCTTGTTTAGCAGATCCGTAAAGGGTGGGGAAATCAAGCTGTTCTTCTGTCGCATCAAGGCTAAACATCAAGTCGAACACCATTTCCTGCACTTCTTCGGGGCGGCAGTTAGGTTTATCGACTTTATTGATTACCACCACTGGCTTTAGACCCATTTGGATAGCTTTCTGAAGTACGAAACGTGTCTGCGGCATCGGACCTTCAAATGCATCGACAAGCAATAGACAGCCGTCTGCCATATTGAGAACGCGTTCTACCTCTCCACCAAAGTCGGCGTGTCCGGGGGTATCGATAATATTAATCTTATATCCCTTATAATCGATTGATACGTTCTTGGAGAGAATTGTTATACCACGCTCACGTTCGAGGTCGTTGTTATCAAGAATAAGTTCTCCGGCATTCTGATTCTCACGAAAAAGATGACCGGCAAGAAGCATCTTGTCGACGATAGTTGTTTTACCGTGGTCGACGTGAGCTATGATAGCGATGTTACGTATATTTTGCATACTCTATTGGATTATGGGTAGACTATCTTCCTGCCTACCACTACGAGCTTAATTTATTTCTGAATTGATTTGAGTACCTGCTCGGCAACAACATTGCCTTTCTTGTCGGCATTTACGCTCTTGACTACGCCAACTTCTTTTGCATACCACTCGGTAACATACTGTTTTTCGTTACCTTCAGGTGAAGTCTGACGAATAACATACGACACTTTGAGACATTGTTCGAATTTACCGGCGGGAACTTCAACATCTTCGTAACCGAGATATTTCACTTCCCAAAGGTTCATCGACATCGACTGTGTAGCAATATTTACTTTAATCGACTGGTTTGCCACCTTTTGAGAAAGAAGATCGGGGTCTCCGGGGAGGGGGAGCGAAAGGTCGCCCGATACACGAACCGACTTTTTAAGTTCAGCCATATCGGAGTCGCTCACAAATTGACCGGCTGCCTCGGCACTCATCTTAATCATATCGAGCAATTGAGCTTTGAAATCATCGCCGCTCATCATATCGTAAGTGGTAAGCGAGGTTGCAGGATTAAATGTAAAGCCGTTATAGTTCTTTACTTCGGCAAGAGCATTGCCCGGCACTTTATGTACTTCTTCGATTCGATTAATCAGCAAACCCATATCATCGGTTTCTACCGAGATAACTGTTGCTGTAAAGTCTTCGCTAATGGTCTCTTTTTCTACAGTTGCAGTTTCTGTGTATGTAAGCACAGTTCCTTGCTGACGGCACATATACTGAGCCATCGAAGCTCCGCAACCGAGAATAACAGCAGCACAAAGCGTGATAATACTTTTCATATCTTTTGTGAAATAGAATTAACTGATTAGCAAGCCTTGAAACTCATGTCAAGACCTTTTACCGAGTGGGTAAGAGCACCAACCGAAATAAAGTCAACTCCGGCTTCGCCATAAGCTCGAAGTGTATCGAGGGTTATACCACCGCTAGATTCAATTTCAATGCCGGGTCCTTCTTTACGAATAAGTGCCACTGCTTCAGCTGTACGTTCAGGGTTGAAGTTATCAAGCATGATACGATCTGCTCCTGCTGCAATAGCTTGGCGGATTTCATCGGTATTACGAACTTCAACTTCTATACGGAGGTCTTTATTGTTAGCCTTGCAGTAATCTTTAGCTGCAGCAACAGCTTTGTCGATACCACCCGCAAAGTCTACGTGATTGTCTTTAATCAGAATCATATCGAAAAGACCGATACGATGGTTGCATCCGCCACCAATTTTTACTGCTTCTTTTTCGAGCATACGAAGACCGGGGGTAGTTTTGCGAGTGTCGAGCACCTTACAAGCTAGTCCGTCGAGACGCGACTGATATTTTGCTGTAACGGTTGCTATTCCGCTCATTCGCTGCATAATATTGAGCATCGTGCGTTCGGTCTGAAGCAGCGAACGCACAGCTCCCTCAACTACAAAAGCGATGTCTCCGGGTTTTACATGTGCGCCGTCATTGATGAAAACGGTCATCTTGAGCGACGGATCGAATTTCTCGAATACTTTCCGAGCTATTTCTACGCCGGCTAGTATACCCTCCTCTTTCACAAGGAGATGTTGTTTGCCCATAGCGTCAGGGCCAATTGTGCTAAGGGTTGTATGATCACCGTCGCCGATATCTTCAGCAAAGGCTAGGTTTAGGAGGTCGTCGATTAATTCGTCTTTTGTTTTCATAAATACATTCTTTTTCGGGTGCAAATATACGCAAAATCAACGGCAATTTGTTAATTTTGCCACATGAAAATTAAATTAATCTGCGTTGGAGACGTTCGCGAGAGCTCGATAAGCTCCGCCATATCACTGTATACTAAACGAATACCCTTCTACTGGCCTTTTTCTATGGTCTGTTTACCTGACATAAAAAACACAAAAGGCATGACTATCGAAAAGCAAAAGGATTTGGAGGGAAAACGCATTATAGCAGAGACTTCGCCCGGCGATTTCGTTATGCTTCTCGATGAGCGAGGCAAAGAGTTCACTTCGCGACAATTTTCGGAGTTTATTGTCAAAAAAAGTATTGAACTGCCTAAATCGCTAATCTTCGTCGTTGGTGGCCCTTACGGTTTTAGCAAGGAGGTGTACGACCGTGCCGATTCGCTCATTTCTCTTTCAAAAATGACATATCCCCACGAGCTCGTCCGACTCTTTTTCGTCGAGCAACTTTATCGCGCCGGAACCATATCGAAAGGCGAACCATACCATCACGATTAAATCATATTTTAAAGATTTTTAAGACAACTAACTTTCCCGAGAGCTTTAAGTCAATTAAGGCTCTTTGTTATATTGGTGCAAAAATTCGTATATAAATATTAAAT
>CAZYYV010000081.1:0-6096 GCA_964651295.1 uncultured Bacteroides sp. | reverse complement strand
TTGGACTGCAAAGATACGAAATATTATTGATATACAGCTAGATTTGGATAAATAATTGTTGCAGTTTGTTACTAATTTTTGATTAAAGGTAGATGATATAGCTAAGATTAATTTTACTTATTTTAGAGTATTGTTGAGTTTTTGGGGGCAGCGTAATTTTGCAGCGTTAAAAAATGATTGAATTTAATGGCTAATAGATTTGTTACAATTCTTGCCGGAGCTGCTTTGACTGCACTCCCTGCTACTGCCCAATTGACTGTGGGCGGATATGGTGAAGCAACATATCAGTACAATTTCTTTTCCGACGCGTGGAATCGCTATAAGACTCCCTCAAACTTTACCGGACAGTCGCATAGCCGCGTCGACCTACCTCATGTTGTAATATATCTTGGTTATGACTTCGGTCATGGCTGGACTATGCAATCAGAAATTGAATTCGAGCACGGTGGTACTGAAAGCGCCGTGGAGATGGAAGATGATGAAGGTGGTGAATATGAAACCGAAGTTGAACGTGGGGGAGAAGTCGCTCTCGAACAATTCTGGCTCCAAAAATCATTCTGCCGTCAGTTTAATATTCGCGCCGGTCATATCGTTGTGCCTGTCGGGTCGACAAATAATGCTCACGAACCTAACACTTTCTTTGGCGTATTTCGTCCTGAAGGCGATGCTACGATTATTCCATCGACTTGGCACGAAACCGGTATTAACCTTTGGGGACATGCCGGCGATTGGAAATATCAACTGCTTCTTATCCCGGCTCTCGATTCCGACCGCTTTGGCCGCGAAAAATGGGTTGGTGCTTCTTCGGGCTCGCCTTACGAATTCAAAATTGCCAATTCGCTTGCCGGTGTCGCTCGTGTCGACTGGACTGGTATCAAAGGTCTACGTCTTGGCCTTAGTGGATACATTGGCAATACGTTCCATAACACACTGTCGCAACCCAACGAAAACTGGGATGATGTGAAAGGTACTCTTGCTATCGGTGCGTTCGACTTTAAATACGACGATTACAATATAATTGCTCGAGGCGGTGTAATTTACGGTCATCTCAGTGATGCCGACCGAATCACATCATACAATAAAAAGATGCGCAACGACTCTCCTTCGCCAAAAACCAACATTGCGTCTGAAGCAATTTCGGTTGGGCTAGAACTCGGTTACAACATCTTTGCCCCCCTAAAAGTAGAGAAAAAGAAACTCTATGTATTCGGACGCTACGACTACTATGATTCGATGCTCAGCACCACCGGAGGTGTCTTGAAATACGATTGGTGTGGCCGTTCGAGAGTTGCTGCCGGTCTTAATTACTATCCCATAAAGGATATCGTTGTGAAAGGTGAGTATAGCATCGGTTTGATGCGTAAGCCTTACAACAACGAGCCCTCGATTTCTCTTGGCATTGCTTATACCGGATTCTTTGACTTCAAGAAATAATAAAAACTCTAATTGATTTAAGATATGATTAAACCTATTACTTTTATCACCGCTGCAGCTGTAGCTTTATCGTTGGTATCGTGCTCGGATGACAACGACATCAAAAACAACGATATTGTCGATCAGCAGGAAGCTGCTCTCAAACTCGTTGTAGAAGACTACGTTAATAATACCGTTGTACCCACTTATCGCGGTTTGGCTGATGCTACTGTTCGCCTCGCTGAAGTTTGCGACAAAATGTGCGAAAACGGTGTGGAAAATCTCTCTGAAGATCTTATTCGTCAGGCTGGAAATGAATGGATCGAAGCTCGTCGCTACTGGGAACTCAGCGAAGCTTGGCTTTACGGTGCTGCTTCTGACTACGATATCGACCCCCATATCGATACTTGGCCCCTCGACAAAACTGCGATGGACGCGATGCTCAACAATGAAGCTCAAATGTCGCAGATGTCCGACCGCGAAAGCGCCGGTGAATATGTTGGCTCTTCGCTCGGTCAAGGGCTCCTCGGATTCCACGCTATCGAATACCTGATTTTCGAACCCTCGTCGGCTACTGCTACAACATCGTCTCCCCGTCCTGCTTCGCGCTTTACTCAAAATGAACTCTTCTACCTTGCTGCCGTTGCCGACGACCTCCGAAACTGTAGCCTCCGCCTTGAAGCTTCTTGGGCTGACGAAGGTTCAGTAAGTGCCGAAAAACTCGCCATCCTCGACGATGCTGAACTTAGCTATGATAAAAACTACGGTTCGTATATGAAGAATGCCGGATCTGCTGGCAGCACATACGTTAGCTATGCTGAGGCTGTTCAGGAAATGATTGTCGGTGCTCAAGATATTTCAGACGAACTTGGCAACCAAAAAATCGGTAATCCGGTTGGCTCTGGCCTTGCTGCTGATCCCGACTATATCGAATCGCCTTACGCGCTTAACTCTATCACCGACTTTATCGACAACATCCGTTCTGTGCGCCACGCTTATATGGGCTATCAGCTCGTGGCAGGTGAATCTGAAACTTACCTCAAACAGTCGACTCACACTCTTAGCGCTTACGTAGCATCAATCGATAAAGATCTCGACGCTAGAGTAAAGGCTGCTATCGACAATGCAGAAGCAGCTGTATCGAAGATGAAAGAACCCTTTGCATCTACATCTCAAGATAAGTCTATGCACGATATCAATTTTGCTGCTGTTGACGCTTGCAACGAACTCAATGATATTTTCGATGAAGTGATTGAACTTGTTGAAAAGAATTAATAATGAACTATTCAAAATTATTACTCCTTATCGGAGCATGTGCTTTGAGCGCATGCTCTGATGACGATTCAAATGGAACAGATGGTGGCGATGTAGCTCAAACTCGCCCTGATTGGTATTATAGCGGAGGGCAACTCGGTACTTCGTATATTACTACTGCAGCTGCTTTCGAGCAGCCTACCAAAAGTGTCGAAGATGGTGGCTTTATGGCGTCATTCAAGCGCGGTGAACAACTATTCGAAAAGAACTACGTAAGTAACAACGACGGTGTTCGTAGCGGACTTGGGCCTATGTATGTTCGTTCGTCTTGTATCCAATGCCACCCGGGCTACGGACATGGCAAATCGCAACCCGAGGGCCCTTTCAGAACTTCGGAAGCCGGTAACGGATATCTTCTTGTAGTATACAATCCTGCTACACAAGGATATGTTAATTGGCTCGCCGGTATGCCTCAGGGACAT
Organism: uncultured Bacteroides sp.; assembly: GCA_964651295.1. Classification (GTDB taxonomy): domain Bacteria; phylum Bacteroidota; class Bacteroidia; order Bacteroidales; family Muribaculaceae; genus CAG-873. Next base: position 2,947 of record CAZYYV010000081.1, on the reverse strand, counting down.
GCTGTTGCTCCGTTCAAAGCTCCGCTCGATGAAGAGAAGGTTATTCTTACTTGGAAAGAACATACCGACGAATGGGGCAATCGCTTTGACGATGGCGAAACTTACGCACTTCGCTATCCTGAAGTGTCGATGACTCCCGATGCGGTATATGCTTATCGACAAGGTAAACTTACTCGTGAACAGATGGGCGACTATGAGGTAAAACTCGAAAGCACAATCGGTATCTACGGTACTGGCCTTATCGATGCTATTTCTGACGATGACTTACGTGCCGAATATGCTAAACAGGAGCAAGACGGATATATGAAGAATGGTCTTAATCCTGCAGTATTTGCCGGCGGTGATTGGACCGGACAATATACTTCTAAAGAAGTGTCGACCGACGGTAAAAAGTATCCCTTGCGCTATACATACGCACTTTCGCGTGGCCCTCTTCAGGATGCTGCCGGTGCCAATGCGTATTGGAATATCACTAACGTAACCCGTTCTGACCGTCGTTACCACTACAAAGATGCTGGTGGCTATTATGCGAAAGCAGCTGCTGCCGATCCTGAAGTTCAGGCGGCTTTTCCGGCTTATATCGAAGCTGTTGACCCTGAACACTCTCACCCCGAATGGTTTAGCGATGATGTGGAGTCGAATATATTGGCTTATATCAACTCTACCACACTTCCGGCTGAAGCTTCTGATCAAAACTATATCGACCTTATGGTATGGCACCGCGGTCTTGCAGTTCCGGCTGTTCGTGGTATCGACAATCCCGACGTTGTTCGTGGCAAGGAGATTTTCGAAGAAATAGGTTGCGCATATTGTCATCGTCCTAGTTGGACTACCGGTAGTGATGTCGTTCGCGATCCGGCTCAGTTCTTTACTTCGTCAAATCCCGAACGTGCTTTGCCTACTTATCCTTATCAAACCATCTGGCCTTATACCGACATGGTACAGCATAAACTCCATATGGTCAACGATATCCGTAATGGTTGGTGTCGCACAACTCCTCTTTGGGGACGTGGTTTGCATCAGAAAGTGACTGGCTCTGCTTATGCCGACCGTCTACACGACTGCCGTGCTCGTACCACTCTTGAAGCTATTATGTGGCATGGTACTTCTCAGCAGAGCGATGCTTACGAAAGCGTTAAGAACTTCCGTGCGCTCGACAAAGCTGACCGCGATGCTGTGGTCGCTTTCCTCGACGCTATTTGATAAGTGTTTTTATAAGGTTCAAAAAAGGAATGATTTAAAAGTCGTTTATAAGTAGAAATTTTGTTTTTGCGAAAGTTGCTATATTATCACTTGTAAATGACTTTTAAATCGCCTTGAGCCTAATACAATCCAGCTATCTGTTTTACAGTATGATAGGTTTTTGTTTATTAGCACTTGTGGCATTGGCAATGGCATTAATAAGTTGTTTGCCGGGAGCCTCCGGTGTATATTCTTCTCTCCCCATGGTTGTGCTGTGGGGAGCTGTTTTTCTTGCTTCGATGTGGTATATTTCGCAAAAGCGGCTCTTTCGCCGTCCCGCGGCATTTATGCTACATTTGTCGTTTGGTGTTATTTTAATAGGAGCATTTATTACACATATTTTCGGCAATTCTGACACTCTCCGTATTCGTATTGGTGAGAAGACCGTGGTTGGAGATATGACGGTTGAACTTCTTGATTTTGAGGTCGTAAATTATGCCGGTACGCAAGCTCCTGCCGATTTTGTAAGTACTCTTGCTGTCAATGCCGACACTGCTACTGTGGCAATGAACCGTGTATATACTCACGATGGATACCGTATCTTTCAATCTGCGTATGATGCCGACCGACAAGGCTCGATTCTTATTGTGAGCTACGACCCTGCAGGAGTTGCATTTACTTATGTTGGCTATACGATGTTGTTTTTCTCGATGATTGGCTACCTAATACCTAAGTTGAATCGTAAACGGATTATGCTACTGATGCTTTTGCTTGCATCTATGAATGTCTCGGCGGCTCTCACTCTGCCTCGCGACCTCGCCGACGAGTTTGGCTCTCTTTTTATATACAATAATGGACGTATAATGCCTTTGTCGACTCTCGCTCGTGATTTTAGTGTAAAACTAACCGGGACAGACTCATACAAAGGTAATTCGCCCGAACAGTTGATGACGGCATGGCTATTTTACTACGACGATTGGCGCAGCGAACCATGTATCAAGATTAAAGATGCTGACACTCGCCGGCAAGCTGAGGTCGAAGGTAAATATCTGTCGCTTAAGGATTTCTTCGATGCGCATGGACAATATCGTTTTGATGACGATCATCACATTGAGGCTAACGAGAAGTTTGGTCTTGCATCAACTGCCGCTGCAGGTTTGTTATGGCGCATTTTTCCATACGAAACTAGCCGCGATATGCAGTGGTTGGCGCCTGTGGATGCTCAACCTGTAGAGATGTCGGTAGAGCAGTGGCACTTTACGGCGCATTGTCTCAATTATTTAGCCGAACTAGTTGCCAATCGTCAATGGGATGAAGCTAAAGAGGTCGTGAAGAAAATTGCTCAATATCAGCAAAATGTAGCTGCTGATGCTCTCCCTTCTCCAATACGTATAGATTGCGAACGCTTATTCGTTAAAACTGCGCCATCAATTTGGCCGGCGCTACTATTGCTTATTGCCGGTATCGCGCTTTTTATATTCCCACATCACCGAGTGTCGGCGCTTTTAGTTGCTGTCGGCACTTTGTGGGTAGCATTTCTCATCGTTCTTGCGTGGATTGCATCTCAGCACGTACCGATGTCGAACGGCTACGAAACAATGCTTTGGATGGCATTGTCCGCGTCATCTTTCGGTGTGTGTTGCATTCGTCGAAATCCGCTCGTTGTGCCTCTATGCGCCATAGTCGCCGGCTTGGCGTTGATGGTGGCAAAGATGGGATACTCCAATCCGCAAGTAAGTCAAGTAGTACCGGTGTTGCGTTCTCC
>CAZYYV010000080.1:0-6136 GCA_964651295.1 uncultured Bacteroides sp. | reverse complement strand
TGCAAACGAACGCTCCTTGTTCGGTCGGCTCGAGTTCCATGAGCCAACGGAGGTATTCGGTCAAGATTTCGCGCGAATCGACGCCATGATGGTCGTGGATGTGTATGCGGACGGTTTCTCCGCGCTGGCGAAGTTGCTCAAGGGTCATGATTACTTCCTTTTCGTGGCGCGTAAGGGCGCGACCCAACCACTTCGAGAATGCGAGTGAATAGTTGGGCTGCGTGGCGGTTAGACGCTTGCGTTGAAGTATTCGACGAGATTTGAGCACTTTGTATGGCGTGTTTTTTTGTTTTGATGCAAAGGTAGGATGGGGAGAGGTGGAATGATTGTAGAATTTTTATTCGGCGGGGAGTTTTTGTTGAGTTGAATGTGAGTGAACAATCTGGTGTAGTTGATTGTTGGAATGTTGATAATAATTACAATGGATTGACTATGAGACAGAATTTATTTATCGTATTGATTGGAGTTTTGCTCGTGTCGTGTTCGCCGTTTACGCTAGTTAATAGTGAGAGTTATAGTGGCGCAGATTTGACAGACTATCATACATTTCGTATTGTAACTCCGGCAGATGGTAGTTTGCCTCCCGGCATGGAGATGGTAACCTACTATAATATAGCTGCAGCAGTGCGCGAGCAGATGGTCGACCGAGGCTACTCGGAAAATCCACGGTCGTCGATGCTAATCAATCTAGGAATAACGATTCATCGTGAAATAGAAACCGAACCGGCAATACCACCCGGCTATCCTACTTATCCGACACCACCTCCACCCGGCCCGTTCTATGGTTATTATCCGTATTTTATCTATCCACGCGATTACTATTGGACGAGTTACTATGCCAATGCAAAGGTGATAACAGGGATTTATAAAGAGGGTGTATTGACTATGGATATCGTAAATATCGATAAGAAAATACCGCTTTATTCAGCATCTGTAGCGACGATTATTGATAATGAAGGCACTAACGGTTATTGCGATTTGAAAGAAATAGCCGAGGCCGTAGAAACTTTATTTTCGAAGTTCCCAGTGCCACTCTTGCCTCAATATCGCAATCAGAAATAAACAACAAAGCCTACGCACGCGGTAGTGCGCAGGCTTTGTCTGTTTTATGATTTGCTGAGTCTTACTTCTTTACAGCTCGGTTGACGAGGCTGAAGAGGTGAGGACGGATGTTGAGCTTATTGAAAGCAGTATTGTCGCGAGTTGGGTTTACTCGGTTGTTTAGGAATACGAAAATGATGTCTTGTTCAGGGTCAACCCAAAATACAGTACCAGTGAAACCGAGGTGTCCGAAAACTGCTAAAGAAGCTTCTTCGCAAGTGGGCGAGTAGTCGGGTCGTTCGTCAGGTTTATCGAATCCGAGACCACGGCGGCAAGTTGGGCTCTTTTCAGTAGTGAAGAGTTTAGCGGTTTCAGGTGAAAGGATTCTCGCATCGCCATAAACACCGTCGTTGAGAAGCATTTGGCAGTACTTAGCAACGTCGCCGGCATTGGCGAAAAGGCCGGCGTTGCCCTGAACACCACCCGAGAAGTTAGCGAGTTCGTCGTGTACGTATCCGAGGAGCGTTTGTCGGCGAAGATAGGTGTCTTTTTCAGTCGGCGCAACGTTGTCGACACCGATTGTGCTATGAGGACGATAGCAAGTGCGGTAAGCGCCAAGCGGACCGAATACTTCGTTAGCAACATACTCGTCGTGAGCACGGCCTGTAAGGCGTTGCTCGATGTCCATTAGTAGGCAGAAGTTTAGGCAAGAGTAGCGGAAACGTTTGCTATACAAAGGAATGTCGTAGATACGTTGCATGATGGTATCGTAAGTACATTTACCGGTGAAGATACCTTTCGATGCTTCGATTGGGAATTTTTCCGATTTAGTTTTTCCGAGGATGTCGGTACGAAGTTTGGCGGTGTTGTTACCCCAAGCACCTTTTTGGATGAGAATAGAGTGTTCGGCATCGCGCTTTCCGGTCATAAGTTTTCCGGAGTAAGTAGTGCTATCCATCATCATGTAGAACATATTCACCGAAGCCGGCATACCAGTTTCGTGGAAAAGAAGTTCGCGTACAGTGATGCCAACTTTTCCGGAGTCGGTAACTTGAGGGATAAGGTCGCCGAGTCGGTCGTCGAGAGTGAATAGCCCTTGGTCGTAGGCTTTCATGATGCCAGCGAGTGTACCGGTTGCTTTCGACACAGAAGCGAGGTCGTAGGCGGTGAGGTTGTTGACTTTTTTGCTGTCTTTCGACATAGATAAAGTACCGAACGACTTGTCGTAGATGATGTTTCCGTTTTTAGCAACGAGCACTTGGCAGCCTGGGAAGCCACCAGTGCGAACACCTTCGAGGCAAGCGGCGTCGATACTGTCGGTAAGCCAAGCTTCCATACCTTCGGCAACAGGAGAAGAGAACCCGAGACGGCTTTTGCCATATTCGATACCTTGTCCGGCTTTAGCGATGCCTTTGAGGTTTACAGGTAGTTTTCCAGATACTGCGATACCGCCAAAAAGAGCTTCGGCAGCGCTAATTTGTTCTTCAGGGATGTTGTCGTATGCGAGAACAGTCGAAGAAAGAGCGCTAAGCGAAGATGCAAATTTTTCGAGTTTGTACGGAGTGATGAAGAATACACCTATAACCGGTTTTGTGGCATTCTTGACGAGTCGGTCGAAAGCCTGGATAGTAGCGGCTTTATCATCGTATACGGCAGCGATGATAACGTCGTTGCCGTTGATTTTGTCGAGAGATCGTGTTGAGAAGTTTTCACCGAGCGTGTAGTGAGGCTCGACGGCGGTATAGAAGCTACAAGTGTTCAAGAAGTCGTTGTTAGCTTTTTCGCCGAAGTTGATTACAGCCACTTGCTTGCGGTTAAGCTTGCCAATGGGGAGAATGTTGTTTTTGTTTTCGAGTACTGTAATCGAGGCCGCCGCAAGACGCTTAACGAGAGCTTTTGCTTCCGGGCTGTTGATGCGTTTCGCGAGTTCTGCATCGTTATTTTTGATGCGAGCAGGGTTAAGACCAAGCACATATTTGTAGCGAAGTATGCGCTTAACGTGTTGTTCTACTTCCGCTTTGTCGAGTTCGCCATTCTTGATAGCGGCGAGGATAACGTCTGCCGCTTTCGTTGGGTTTACGGGGTTGAGAAGGACGTCAGCACCAGCTTTTAGAGCAGCAACAGCGTTGTTACGACCTTTAGGGTCAACAGCACCTTTCATAGCCAAAGCATCGGTGTATACGAGGCCATCGAAGCCCATGTCTTCGCGGAGTAATTTACCAGTTATTTCTTCAGAAAGAGAAGCGGGAGTGCCGCTCGCATCGAGAGCAGGTACAGAAATGTGCCCAACCATAATGCCAGAGCAACCTGCTTTGATGTATTCTTTGAAAGGAATGAGGTCGTTGTTTTCGAGCATTTCGCGGCTATGATGAACAGTCGGAAGTGCTTTGTGAGAGTCAACGTCGGTATCACCGTGTCCGGGGAAGTGCTTAGCAACCGATTGGACGCCACCGTCTTCAAGACCGGTAGAGTATGCTACTGTAGCTTTAGCTACGCGCTGAGGGTCTTCGCCGAAAGCGCGGATGCCGATAACTGGGTTTGAAGGGTTGGTGTTTACGTCGACGTCTGGAGCGAAGTTAACGTCGATACCGAGCAATAGACATTCTCGAGCCATTTCCTTGCCATATTCGTAAATAAGGTCGTAGTCGGAAATTGCACCGAGAGCCATATTTTTAGGAAATCGAGGAGTGTCATTGATTCGCATTGATAAGCCCCATTCTCCGTCGAAAGTAATCAACAAAGGCACGTCGGCTAGCGACTGAGCATAGTTGATCAACGAAGAGTATTGGCTTAAAGAAGCCTTAGAAAAAAGGAGTCCACCGCAGTCGTTGGTCTGAACAAAGGATTTGATCAACGCTTTCGAAGCATCGCCTTCACGAGGATTGACTGTGGGGAAAATTAGCTGAGCTACACGCTGACGTTCTGTCAATGTATTGTACACAGAGTCGGCCCAGTGTTCAGCTTCGGCACGACAAGCTTTTTCGAAGTTAGTCGTAGCGAATGCTTGACCGGCTACAAGTGCCAAACAAGCAGCAATAGAGAAATTTTTGAGATAATTGCGCATCGCAGTATATGATTGAGGTATTAATATTTAAAATTTTATTTTGCAGGGGACCAACGCGGTACCGGGTCTCCTCCCATTTCGCTTTTGCTTCCATTTCCAACGGTGAGATATTTGAGCATCTCTTCGTAGACGGGTATTGTGCTTTGAGCGATGATAGTGCCGTGAGTAAGTCCGGTCATGTAGTCGCCTCCTTTTGCTAAGTAGTCGATTGTGGCGACGCGATATGATTTTGTCGGATTGATAGGCTTTCCGTTGATAAAGGCTTTGTCAAGACCTTCTGTAGTGTATGTGGCTCGAACACCTCTGCTGATGCCGTTGCCACCGTCTTTAGCCATAACATCGAATACGTCGAGAAGGTCGGAGCCTTTTACATCGAGCACAGTAACGTAGTTGGAGAATGGTATCATATTAATAATATGGCCTTTAGAGAACTGTCCGGCAGGTATGTTGCATCTAAGCCCACCTTTGTTGGCTATAGCAAGGTCGATGTTCGGTGCTAGTAGCGAACCGGCATCATAGATGAAGTCGGTAAAGTAGTTGAGCAATTCCGGCTCGGAGTTTTTTAGCTCTTTGCTAGTAGAACCTACCCAAAGATGCATCAGAGAGTCGACGCCTTGAGAGTATTTATCGATAGTTTGAGCCAATTCGGTGTCGTTGTAGCCATCGTAGCTGCTGTCGATGCGGATGAGCTCGTATTTGGGAGTTCCTCCTAAAGAGATGCTGTCGAGGTCGATTTCGATTTTACCGAGGTTGCGTCCGGCTTTACCAGTCTGAACGACAAGTACTTTTTTTCCGTCGAGGTTGGTTAGACGACTACGACGCGCACCAATTTCGGTGGTGGGGTCGATGGTATCATGGCTATGGCCACCGATTATAATGTCGATGTCGTGAGAATTTGTGGCGAGAATAGAGTCGCCGTCCAACCCTTTGGGATTATATCCGATATGAGTCAGTGCGATAACGGCGTCGACACCTTCGTCTTTCTTGAGCTTTTCTGCTACAGCGTTCGCCGTGGCAACTATAGGCTCAAATACAAGGCCGTCGTAGTTGCCGGGGGTGATGATGCCCTCGGGGTTGAGGTTAATGCCTAGAATGCCAATGCGTTTACCGCAGTGTTCTTTGATAGTGTATGGTTGGAACATTCCTTTTAGTGGAGTGTTCTCGAGATTGTAGTTGGTCGAAATCTTCTCAGCGTCAGATATTGCGAGTATAGAAGCAAGAGAGTCAATGCCGTTGTCGAATTCGTGGTTGCCGAGAATTCTGATGTCAACGTCGAGAAGATTCATTAGCTCTTGTTCTACTTTTCCGCCGTAAAGATAGAAGAAAAGAGTGCCTTGAACAGCGTCGCCGGCATCAACTAGCAGAACATTCTTTTCATTGGCACGTACGCTATCGATTACAGCTTTGCGCCGCATAACGCCTCCCAGCCCTTTCGAATCGGGCTCGATTTGGCTGTGAGTGTCGTTTGTGTGTAGTATTACAAGTTTTTCACCACTGCATGAAGGGTTGTTGCATCCGCACAAAGCCAATGCAACACTTATGAGTGTAGAAAAAAGGATGGATTTCTTCATTTTTAATCTACAATAGATATTCTTGCGAAGTTACACATTTTTTTACATCTGGCAAAGCCGCGATACCATATTTAATCTAAAAAAAACGAACAATAGAAGCAGAAAATGGTATAAAAAGGTGCAAAATGAATTTTTATCGAAAATAATCGGAGAAAAATTTGCACAGTTCGAAAAAAGTGTCTAACTTTGCACCGCAATTGAGAGATAAACCTAATTGCAAATGACTCCGTAGCTCAGTTGGTAGAGCAACTGACTCTTAATCAGTGGGTCGAGAGTTCGAGCCTCTCCGGGGTCACAAAAACCGCAAGTTGAATTTCAGCTTGCGGTTTTTGTGTTATGTGCGTATCTCGATTGGAAATGAATAAATTCAGATGTATATAAAAAAACGGCGCATAGTAAAAAATCCGGCGCATAGTAAAAATCCTGTGTTTAGGCGTATATTTTGCAGAGGCGGAAAAGG
>CAZYYV010000079.1:0-6346 GCA_964651295.1 uncultured Bacteroides sp. | reverse complement strand
TTTGCTTCATATAACGCTAAATGCAAACAGGAATGTAGTATCGGCTATTTTATCAAACTCACAATTCCGCTTGTCCCCAATATATATTACTGGCTTCGTAAAGATTTATCTATAATGGTTCACGCATACGTCCGAGCTATACTATCACGCGACGATGCCAAGTATTATTTCGGTCTCGCCAACAAAGTTGCTACTGATTTAGAAATTTTTACTATGTATGATTGCCTGGACGAGACCCCGTGTGAGGAGGTAGACGTTGAAAGCCAACCAGAGAGCATCGTTAGCGAGTGTACTGACGAATGAAAAATAAACTGCAAAAAATACAACTATTGCTATTGCCATCGAAATAAGCATTGCCCGGGTTGCTACCAAACCGACAAATATCCCATCCCAAATAAAGGCGAGAAATCCACATAGCGGTATTAACACTGTCCAAAGTGAATAGCGACATGCTACATCAACAACCGATTGATTGTCGGTAAGCAAACCGATAAAGGCATCTCCAAATATGAGGTAAATGAATGATGTTACCACTGCGCAAACGGATCCTACCTTTAGCAGCGAATGTATCAGCGTACGCAGATTAACTCTATCTGCGGCTCCAACATATTTTCCGGCTAGGGCCTCTCCTGCGTATGCAAAACCATCCATAAAGTAGCTGAAGAGCATAAATAGCTGCATCAGTATCGCATTCGCAGCTAAAATATCTGTACCGGCTTGTGCGCCTGCGTGAGTAAACCATAACGTAACTGCCACGAGGCAACAGGTGCGAAAAAAAATATCTGCATTTATGCGGAAAAATGCAATCAATTCACTTCGGTCGATAATCGACGATAGCGACGGCAGCGACACTCTGTATCGATATAAAACTATCGACATACCGAGCAAAATTCCGCTCCACTGCGCTACCATCGTTCCGGTGGCAACTCCTTCGATCTTGAGATTAAAAACAAATACCAGTAGTAGACTAACTGCGATATTGACAATATTGGTCATTATCGCCATCCACATTGCCGAACGTGAATCTTGCATTCCTACAAACCAGCCGGAGAGAGCGTAGCTCGACATTACTGCCGGAGCGCCCCAAATACATATCGAAAAATAACGACGGGCCAATTCAGCTGTTGACATATCGGCATCCATAAAGCTTAGAACAAGGCTGCAAAGCGGTCGCGACAATGCTATCATTGCTAAACCAATAGCGACTCCTATAAAAAGCGCTCGATATAGTATTATGCGGCTTCGCTCAATATCTCCTGCGCCATACGCCTGGGCAGTGAGTCCGCCGGAGCCCATTCGAAGAAAGTTAAAGAGCCAATAGAGCATATTGAACATCGTACCTCCTACTGCGATTGCTCCTATATAAACCGAAGCGCCGATGTGGCCTGTGATAGCCACATCGACGAGTCCGAGAACCGGCGTAGTAAGATTCGATACTATTGCCGGTATAGCGATTGCGAATATTTCGCGTTTATGCGTCATTTCGCTTTACGAGAAGCGAAATAGAGATATCCGATAAGAGCGGCATATGCTACCAATCCAAGCACCTGTGGCATAAATTCATCGCCATTAGAGGGAACTTCTGCGCCACAGAAGATTGTGATTGCTGCAAATACTCCGAAGAGGGCGCCGCCGGCTATAAGTCCTGATGAAATAAGTGTTCCGCGTTCAGTGCGTGCGCGGCAAACCTCCGGATCTTTTGAACTATGGCTTACAAAATAGTTAACTAGACCACCAACAAGCATCGGGGTGTTGAGGTGCAAGGGTAAGAACATACCAAGACAGAAAGCGAGCGCGGGAACTCCAAGCCAATTGAGGATTAGTGCGAGGATAGCTCCGATAATGTAGAGGGTCCATGGCGTTGCTCCACCCATCATCATGGGTTCAATTACTTTTGCCATCGCATTTGCCTGAGGTGCGGCCATTGCGTCGGGGCCGGTAAAACCATACACATTGTTAAGCATAAGCATCACACCACCTACAGTTGCTGCCGATACTAGTGTGCCAAGGAATTTCCAGGTTTCCTGATTTTTGGGTGTCGAACCAAGCCAATAGCCGATTTTAAGGTCGGTTACAAAACCACCCGCCATCGAAAGGGCTGTACATACTACACCGCCGAGAACCATCGATGCTACAATGCCGGATGTGCCGTTAAGACCTATAGCAACAAATACACCTGACGCGATAATAAGAGTCATAAGAGTCATACCGCTCACGGGGTTACTACCTACAATTGCAATCGCATTTGCCGCTACTGTTGTAAACAAGAAGGCGATAACGGTAACTACAACCCATGCTACGAGTGCCTGCCAGAAGGTGTGGATTACACCAAACCAGAAGAACAAGAGCACGCCGATAAGTGCTATTGCAGAGAGATATGCTACGTGCTTCATCGAGATATCTGTCTGCCAACGAGGTGTCGTACCCTGAGCCTGGGCGCCTTTGAGTTCGCGTGCTGCTAGGCCGACAGCTTGTGCGATAATACCGCGCGATTTAACGATACCGATAATACCGGCCATTGCAATACCGCCGATACCTACCATACGCGCATACTCTGAGAAGATTTCAGTCGCGCTCATTGCTGCAATTTCTTCCGAGCCATAGGTACCCATCAATGGTATGATAAACCACCATACGAAAATCGAACCGGCAAAGATTACAAAAGCATATTTTAGACCTACGATATAGCCAAGACCAAGCACTGCTGCTCCGGTATTGCACGAGAACACAAATTTAGTTTTCTCTGCAAGGGTCTGACCCCATGAATAAGCTGTGGTTGTTACTACTTCTGTCCACCAGCCGAAAGTAGCAACGATATAGTCGTACAAACCTCCAATAAGCGATGCTACTACTAGTAATTTTGCCTGGCCGCCTTCTGACTTATTGCCCTCGCCACTGATTAGCACCTGTGTAGTCGCTGTTGCTTCGGGGAAGGGGTATTTTCCGTGCATATCCTTCACGAAATACTTGCGGAAGGGAATAAAGAAAAGGATACCGAGAACGCCTCCGAAGAGCGAACTTAGGAATACTTCAAGGAAGTTTACTGTAATGTCGGGGTGCGTATCTTGAAGTATATACAACGCTGGAAGTGTGAAGATTGTTCCGGCTACAATTACGCCAGAACATGCTCCAATCGACTGAATAATTACATTCTGGGCAAGCGCATCTTTCTTCTTCAACCAACCGGAAAGGCCGACTGCGATAATTGCAATAGGAATTGCAGCTTCAAATACCTGACCTACCTTAAGGCCGAGATAGGCAGCTGCGGCACTAAATATTACCGCCAACACTAGTCCGGTAATCACCGAATATGGTGTTACCTCGGCATACTGACGCGTTGGATGCATCACAGGGCGGTATTCTTCTCCCTCTGCTAGCTCCGTGAAGGCGTTTTCTGGCAGATCGGTGGGATCAACATCTGCTGAATACGCCTCTTGATTTTTGTCTGTTTTGCTCATTATATTTGATTTTTAATTACTTTCAGATATCAAAATACAATTTTCCACGAAGTTACGCAAAAGTTTTCAATTCGCCGCCATATATCTGCCTTTTTGCAAAAAAATGTAATGCTTTTTTAGTTTTTATCAGACAGATTTGCTCATCCTATCTTACTATAACTTTGCTCACCTTTAAGCCTTCTTTCCGGATATAAATACCTGTGCTAGGACGATCCACTCGAGTTCCTTGTAGGTTATAATACTCTACTTCGCCTGTCGTTGTAGGCAGATTAACCGATGTTGTTATATCCGTTGGAGTCGCTGTCACTTCGGGAGTGACACCACTAAAATCTATTAATATATCATATAGTCCTCGCGATGGTACGGTAAAGGGTACAACTCCTTCTGATGTCCCTTTCGACACTCCTGCTGCATGATAGATAGTACCAAGTTGCGACCAATCTCCTAATGCTTCAACACCTTCTGTCGACAATGTAGCTATTGATGTTTCATCTCGCCCTGTTGAGAAGAAATAACCAAGTTCTGAGGTATTATCATTGCCTATATAGATCGATCGCGCACTAAATCTTTCTGTGGTGCCCTCTCTTCCTAATACTACCGGATTCGATAAATCATAAACTCGATCCCAATATACCCCATGCATAAAGAGTACATTTGATTCGGGCGACACTGCATAATCTTTGTCTACAAGACGATAAAGATAAACCTCTCTATATTTATCGTCTGATAATTTATCTACACCATAGTTACGAAATGAATTCGAATTATTATTGTAAAGCATACAACGATCAAGGTAATTTACCTCCTGTATACACACGTCTCCGTTTTCTCCAAGCTTAATAGTAAATCGAGAAGGATTTGCACCTAATTGATAGTTCATCGGCGTGTCCTTTACAAAAATATATTTACCAGTATCCCGGAGTTCTATTGTGTAGTATTTAGATGATTGAGCTATTGTATACTCTTGAACAAAAACATCCTCTGTTCGTACTATCTGATTCTCATCAACTATGATACCATTGGTAACATAGTAAAAATAATATTCATTCTTATTATAACTTCCGGCAACTGCTACAGTATTATCGGCAGTAAATGCAGCTACAATATACGTTCCATCGACGATCTGACTCGGATCATCTACACGCACATAACGAATAGGCTCTTTTACGTTATACGTTACCGATGCCAATTCACTTCTTTGAGCATCCTGGTTATATGCTATCGCATAAATTGTGCATGATTCCTTAATTACAATTGGCTCATTATATTGATACCAATTTTCATTGTCGAAAGAATAGGTAATAGAATATGCAAATCTATCACTATTTAAGCTCACGGCCGTACCCTTCAAAATATCGCCCGACGGATGCGAAAACTCAACGATAGCAGGGATTTCGGCTTCGATGTAGTTGAGTTTCACCTTAAGACAATCAGACGCGCCATTATCATTGTGAGCTGTAACATAGAGAATTTGAGAATTACCTACCACAAAATCACTCGGTTTATATTCGAATTTACCATTTTTAGTCTCTACATTAATCGGCTCATCATTATCTCCTATCGTATAACTAAACGAAGTCGCTGTTAGGGCAGCAAAACGCACTTTTTCGCGGCTCAAGATATCTACATTTAAACATTCGTTTTCATCGTACTCAATTTCATGTGATTCGATTTCAGGAAGCGGCGGCACTGAATTCGGATCGATTTCACTATCATCAAATACAAGCTCGATTTTATTCAGATAGCTCAAACCACCTTCTGATTTAAACTTCAAAGACTCAAAATTTGAGACTGATAAACTACTACTTAATATCTCGCCGGAGACATTTCCTCCCAATTCAATATTATTTACATAAAATTTTGAATTATCACTACCAAGCGCAAAATATACCGTCGACGAGGGCTGCAACTTAAGCATTTTCACCTTATGCGAAAACTCAATTTGCAACTCCCCGGATTCGCCAAACTGAAGACCGTACTTTCCACAGTCCTTAACATCACTGACTTTAGTGATTGCTGCAATACAACCCGCACCACACTTGACTAATTCATGAGGACGCGTCGATGTTGTTATCTCAATACCCTCAGAATCGTTCGTAGATCTCTTAAATTCAATTGTATAGGTAATTAACTCCGCATAACTTGAAATTGCGAAGAAAATACTTGCCAAAGCAAATAGAAGCAAACGGCGCATAGTAATTTGTTTAAGGTTATTATTATTGAATGAGCTGACGCAAATTTAACCATTATCGACTTATAGAAACTATTATACGGCTGAAATTTTTAACATTAGATGCGAATTTAATATTTTTTATCAATTCAATGCAGTATCGAACAAAAAATGTCCGTAACTCCGAGTTAAGATCTCACAGTTACAGACATTATAAGCTTATCCTATGGAATTATTCTATTACAATATCTTGCATAACATATGAATTGAACATTGTGCCACTCTCGATTTTGGGCATACTGCCTTTCATACAACCACTGATTAGCCCAATAGGAAATAATAGTACCGAAAGTGCTATAACCCCACCTATTTTGCTTCCGCCATTTTTACAAAAGCTTAAACGCAAAGGCACTCTTTTGTTATCAACAGTTATGGCAAATGCATTTGTAATGCAAATCTTTCCGGCATTACCCCACGAACCATTCGATTCGACTGTATATTCAAGAGTGGCAGAAGTTCCGGCTGCAATCAAAAGTCTAGATCCATCTGCAGAATAAACATCCACTTCAATAATTGCATTAATAATGCCATTATCTGCAATGTTTTTTTTTCCAACAAAATCCTCATTTACTCGCATCACGACTTGCGTGCCATTCTCAAGTAACTATGAAGATTGGATGATTAAACTAAGGCTTCAAAAGGCGCGCAAATCATCAAT
>CAZYYV010000078.1:0-7126 GCA_964651295.1 uncultured Bacteroides sp. | reverse complement strand
TCGAGGTGGGCGCGAGAATACTGACTATCAACGAATAGACTCCACTTCTTCTCGCAATACGTTATCACTTTAAACCTTTCTATTTTCACTTTCATCAACAAAAAACGGGGCTGTCTCACGACGCCCCGCTTCTAATACACAATTATCTATAAAACAACTATTTAATGTCCATGATGTCTCAAAATAAAAAACCATCTTGCATAGATACGCAAGGTGGCAACACAAAGTAACGTATATCTACGTTATATATGATGAGTAAACAATTTTGTAAGACTATACTATACTTTGGTGCTTTTGGTGCCGCAAAATTAAGTATTATCTTTAAAACAATAGGCTATATCGATGCTAATTTATGTTAATTTTACAACCAACTGCTTTATAACCCTTTGAGTAGCAAAGGGTAAACTATTTGAAACTTTCTATCAACAAAAGTGTAACGATTGTGCTACGCGAAATCACTCAATTAGCCCCTAAAACGTCTAGTGGACTTTGCAGACCGCTATGCGGAAAATAATAAATCCACACGGTACTAACTACAAAAAAATAATGCAACGAGGACGTCTGCTCTAGCAAACGTCCTCGCGTTATATTGCTTTTAATCCGCGATTACACGGTAAGAATTTCTTTTTCTTTCACTGCGAAAAGTTCATCAATTTTCTTGAGATACTTGTCGTGGATTTTCTGGGTCTGAGCTTCGGCGTCTTTCTCTACGTCCTCAGGCATACCCTGCTTTACGGCTTTCTTGAGACCTTCGATTGCATCGCGACGGGCATTACGAACCGATACTTTGGCGGTTTCAGCTTCTGCCTTGCACTGTTTTACTAGTGCTTTACGACGGTCCTCGGTCAACGGGGGGATCGAAAGACGGATTACTTCTCCATTATTTTCGGGGGTGATACCTACTTCTGAGTTGATAATTGCTTTTTCGATGGGCTTGAACATCGCCTTTTCCCAAGGGGTAATAGCAATTGTGCGAGCATCGGGCACCGATATATTTGCAACATTCGAGATGGGGACAATAGAGCCATAGTACTCTACGCGAACAGCATCAAGAATCTTTGCATTGGCTTTGCCGGCGCGAATGCGCGCAAGGGTTTCGTCGAGATAAGCTATTGCCATCTCCATTTTTTCTTCCGCAGGTGCGAGATAAGTTTTGGGGTCGGTCATATTTCTTGTGTTTTAATATACGAGTGTACCGATATTTTCGCCCGAGAGTACTTTGCAAAGGTTTCCGGGAGTATCCATATCGAAGACCACAATCTTCATGCCGTTTTCGCGGCAAAGCGTTGTGGCGGTAAGGTCCATTATTTTGAGACCGCGATTATAGATTTCGTCGTAGCTGATACGATCAAACTTTGTTGCGGTGGGGTCTTTTTCGGGGTCAGCTGTATAGATACCATCAACACGGGTACCTTTGAGCATCACTTCTGCGCGAATTTCTACTGCGCGAAGTGCCGATGCGGTATCTGTTGTAAAGAACGGATTTCCAGTTCCTCCGGCTATTATAGCAATTTTGCCGGATGCGATAGTCTCTATAGCACGAGCGGGGCTATAAGGTTCGCCAATGGGGAACATTCCTATCGATGTGAGTACGCGTGCTGCGCATCCTACATTTTCTAGGGCAGAGCTGAGGGCGAGCGAATTGATTACGGTTGCAAGCATTCCCATCTGGTCTCCTTTCACGCGGTCAAAGCCTTTTGCCGCCCCGGAGAGGCCTCGGAATATATTTCCGCCGCCTATAACGATGCCTACTTCAACTCCGCTATCTGCGAGTTCTTTTATCTGTTCTGCATAAGCTGCAAGGCGTTCCTGGTCGATGCCGTAGCCTTGCTTTCCCATCAGCGATTCTCCGCTGAGTTTGAGCAATATTCTATGATATACCGGTTTCATAATGTAAGCGTTTTCGCAAAGATAACTATTTTCTGTGGATTGCACTACTTTTCACCCATTTTTTCGGGTCGCTTTCATAAAATAATACAGATAGAACGCTCCGGCTATGATGAGGCTGACCGAAAAACTTAGAACTATACCATACAGACCCATGCCAAGAGGGAAGGCAAACAGATACGTTACGGGCAAACCGATGATAATGTAGCTAAAGAATGCGATAAAAAGCATCGGGGTTACTCGCGATGTGCCGCGCATGGCATTGGCAAATGCAATTTGAGATGCGTCCCCAAATTGATAGATTGCCATCGGACCTAGAAGCGTAAAAGCCAATGACAACACTTTCGGGTCGTCTGAAAAAACGCTCATAATAGCCTCTCCACAAGTAAGGAAAAGAGTAATAACGATAGCCATTGCGGCTAATGTGATACGATAACCGGTCCACGCCACTTTGCGCATTCCAGGCACATCCCCCTGACCTGCGGCGTGGCTTAGTGGTATAGCTGTGGCGGCGCCTATGCTATAATAAATACAAAAACCAAGCATTCCGCTCACTGTAACTATCTGAAATGCGGCCAACGGGTCGCGTCCTAACCAACCCGACATAACGGCTGCGCCGGAGAATGCGGCTGTCTCGAAACACATCTGCATGCCCACTGGAAAGCCTGTATGGGCTATATGGCGACTTTGTCCTTCAACCGATTTGCCTCGATAGAAACCTTCCATATAGGGTTTTCCAAGGCGAGTCCCAAAGAACACCCAACACATTGCCAAGGCTGTAATGATTCGGGCAACCAATGTACTGATACCAGCTCCGAAAAGGCCCATCTCGGGCAAGCCGAAGTTTCCATAAATCAAACCGTAATTTCCGATTACATTCAGCACGTTAGCCGATAAGACAATCCACGTCGGAATTCCCGTATTATTAATCGCATAGCTCCACTGCGCTAGCACATTAAAGAGCATTACGGGCAACATTCCACATAGCACTATCAAATAATAAGGTTTGATAATCGGCAGGAGGTGTTCTGGTTGGCCAAGATGCTCGAGATTGAAGTAAAGGCCGAGCATCAACATCGATACTAAAATCGTGAAGATTGTATTCACTTTAACTCCGTCACGCATCATTCTGCCGATTGCTTCAGGGCGCTTCTGCGAATATAGCGCTCCAACTAACGGTGTTAAGCCATATGTAAAGCCTACACAGCTAAATATGGCAATATTAAATACATTATTTACAAATGATGCCGACGCCAGTGCATCTGTCGAGTAGTGTCCTACCATGATGTTATCAGCAAATCCGACTGCTATATTGCCGAATTGACCTAACAAAAGCGGTAAGGCGAGCTTGCCTATGGTGCGGTACATATCTTTATTCTTAGAAATGAGAGATTGATTCGTTAAAATAGCGCGAACAGGGGGCTGTCCGCGCTATTATTTCGGGCGTGATGATTAGTCGCGATTGTTTCCGAAGAAGCGGAGGAGGTACAAGAAGAGATTGACAAAATCAAGGTAGAGCGAGAGTGCTCCAATGGTGGCTAGGCGACTCGATGCTTCGGCTGGCGCCATCATCGCCATATTCTTAACCTGCTGGGTATCCCACGCGGTAAGGCCGATAAATATGAGCACTCCGGCCAACGATATAATCCAGTCGAGCGACGAACTCTGTGCAAAGATATTCACTACCGAAGCGATAATCAAGCCAAATAGGGCCATTACTAAGAATGAACCAAAGCGAGAAAGGTCGTTAGAAGTAAAATATCCGTACACACTCATCGCTCCAAACGTCCCGGCTGTAATAAAGAACGTTTTTGTAATTGCGTCAGGACTATAAGTCCAGAAAATTGTGCTTAGCATCAAGCCGTTGACTACTGCAAAGAGATAGAAAAGGCCGGACGCTGCCAAATTCGAAAGTTTATTGATAGCTCCCGAAAGGCTAAAAACAATACCGAGTTCTGCGGCTACAAGAACCCACATAAACCATGTATGGCTCATCAAGAACGTAAGGTAAGCCACGCTACTCGACGCCCATAGGGCGGTGAGTGCAGTCACGATGAGGGCGAGGGTCATCTTGAAGTACACCTTCTTCATCGTGCTACTCACGAGGGCTACCACGTTGGTGCCATAACCATTGTCGTAGCCGTTGGTGTTATAATTTTGGTACATACTTTTCTGTTTTTATATCACTTGGATAACAATTGAGGAGTTACATACGTTCAGGTACATTGATACCAAGAAGACCCATTGCTGTCTTTACGGTCTTTGAAGTGGCATCTGAGAGTGCAAGACGAAGTGAACGTACTGCGGCATCTTCTTCGCGGAGAATCGAACAATCGTGATAGAATTGGTTGTATTCCTTAACCAAGTCGTATGCATAGTTCGCAATGAGTGCTGGAGAATAGGTGCGGCCGGCTTCCTGAACTACATCGGGGAAGTCGCTCAAACGCTGAATTAGCGCAATTTCCTTCTCATTGGGCACTACATTTGAGTAGTCGGCTGCTCCGTAACCCGCTTCTTCGGCTCGACGAAGCACTGAGCGGATACGTGCATAGGTATATTGAATGAAGGGGCCGGTATTGCCATTGAAGTCGATAGACTCGCGAGGATTGAATGTCATATTCTTGCGAGGGTCAACTTTCAAGAGGAAGTATTTGAGTGCGCCAAGACCTACGGTCTCTGCGATTTCTGCAATTTCTTCTTCGGTCAAGCCGTCGAGCTTGCCAAGTTCATTAGAGACCTCTCGTGCGCCGGTTACCATTTCTTCCATAAGGTCATCGGCATCAACAACTGTACCTTCACGACTCTTCATCTTGCCTTCTGGGAGCTCAACCATACCGTAGCTGAAGTGTACGAGATCTTTACCCCATTTGAAGCCGAGACGGTCTAGAAGGATTGAAAGCACCTGGAAGTGGTAGTTCTGTTCGTTACCTACAACGTAGATCATGCGGTCGATAGCATAGTCGTCGAAACGCTGCTTTGCGGTACCGATGTCCTGTGTCATATACACCGAAGTACCGTCGCTACGAAGAAGCAACTTGTGGTCGAGACCTTCATTTGTTAGGTCTGCCCACACTGAGCCATCTTCTTTCTTGTAGAGAAGACCTTTTTCAAGACCTTCTAGTACTTTTGCCTTGCCATCAAGGTAAGTAGTCGACTCATAGTAAATCTTATCAAAGCCGACACCCATACGATTGTAGCTTACATCGAAGCCATCGTAAACCCACTGATTCATCTTTTCCCAGAGGGCACGCACTTCGGGATCGCCTTCTTCCCAACGGCGGAGCATTTCGCGAGCCTCGACCATAAGAGGTGCTGATGCCTTTGCTTCTTCTTCGCCCAGCCCCTTTTCCATGAGCTCTTTCACTTCGGCTTTGTAGTGCTGGTCGAAACTTACATAGCAATCACCTACGAGGTGGTCGCCTTTCTTGCCGGTACTTTCGGGAGTCGCGCCATCGAAATATTTCTTCCAAGCCAACATCGACTTGCAGATATGGATACCGCGGTCATTTACAATATTAGTCTTAACTACTCGATTGCCGCAGGCTGCCAAAATCTTAGAAAGCGAGCTACCCAAAAGGATATTGCGGAGGTGCCCAAGGTGAAGCGGCTTGTTTGTATTGGGCGATGAGTATTCAACCATTACCAAAGGACTTTCTTCAGTTGCAGCAACCGTACCATATGCTTCGGTCGTCTCAATGTTGCGAAGAACTTCATTCCAATGAGTAGGAGTAATTACGATATTGAGGAAGCCCTTAACGGTATTAAAAGCTGCAACGGCTGGTTCGTTCGCTACAAGCCAATTACCGATTTCTTCACCTACTGCTTCTGGAGCTTTGCGAGCTGCTTTAACCCAAGGGAATACCATAACGGTAAGGTTTCCTTCGAATTCTTTACGAGTAGCCTGAGGCACAATCGACGAAGGCTCAACTTCGATGCCGTAAAGTTCTTTTACAGCTTTCGCAACAGCGTTAGATATGATTTTGTCGAGAGACATAGTTTTATGCGTTTACTTGTTGTTATCTTATTCGTATTTATCGCCAAACTTCAATTTGGCATCGATTACCATCTGCTTGATTTTCTGCTCACGTGCTTTAGGACAAATCAGAAGGACTCCATCTGCATCTGCTATGATATAGTCCTCAAGACCATCTGCCACAATGAGTTTCTCTCCGCGTACAGCAAAAATATTGCCGGTACAATTATACGCGAGCACATTACAATTCTGTGTTACGTTCTTTTCACTATTTTTGGGCGAAAGATCATAGAGCGCACTCCAGGTGCCAAGATCACTCCATCCGAATTCCACTGTTTCGACATAGACGTTTGCAGCTTTTTCCATCACCGAATAGTCGATTGAAACGTTGCGACACGAGGGGAATGCATTCTCAATAAACTCTACCTCCGTTGCATGATCGAGATAAGTGCTTAGCGGCACGGCATCAAAAATTTGAGAAATATCCGGCACTAATTCTCGAATTGCTCGACGTATCGAATTTGCAGACCAAAGGAAAATGCCCGAATTCCAGAAAAACTCTCCGGTTGCGATGAACACCTTTGCAAGCTCCAAGTCTGGCTTCTCTGTAAATGTCTTCACCTTCGAAAGCGAACCTTCGAGATGTTCTCCTATCTGAATATAACCATAGCCGGTTTCGGGACGAGTAGGCTTTATCCCGAGTGTTAGCAAGGCATCATTCGCTTCGATAAATTCAAAACCTCGCAAAATACTGCTTTGGAATTCCATCTCACGTGTAATGACATGGTCTGAAGGAGTTACAATCATCGAAGCATCCGGATCTCGCGCTATAATATGCCAAGCAGCCCAAGCAATACAAGGCGCAGTACTACGACGAGCCGGCTCTAGCAAAATATTGTCAGAATCAATCTCCGGCAACTGCTCGCGCACCATATCAGCATAATGCTCATTTGTAACAATCAAGATATTCGATTGTGGTACAATAGTGCTGATGCGATCGAAACTCATCTGTAGCAACGTACGTCCGGTGCCCAAAAAGTCGATAAACTGCTTAGGCAAACGAGTGCGGCTATATGGCCAAAATCGGCTTCCAATACCGCCACACATTATCACGCAATAGCGATGTGATGTAGTATTCATGTACGGTTAGAGAATTCGTGTACTTATCAACGTGCTAAGTTAGCAAAATTCTTTGAGAAAGCAAAATGTAAACACAAAAAAAGCCCCGGAGGCTGATGCCTTCGGGGCTGAGAGGGGGCGGTTACC
>CAZYYV010000077.1:0-7436 GCA_964651295.1 uncultured Bacteroides sp. | reverse complement strand
AATAAAGTAAAATAGGTTGTTTTATGTTTTAAATAATAGTTGTTTATATATTCAGCTGGGAATTAGCGCTTTACAGGTGGATAGTCAATGGTATAGTGCAGACCGCGAGATTCGTGGCGTTCTTTGGCTTGACGCATAATGAGATAGCCAACGTTAATGATATTACGCAACTCACATATTTCACGAGATGCCTTTGAGCTTTTGAATAGTCGTTCAGTCTCCTCGTAGAGAATATCTAGACGATTCCAAGCACGATCGAGGCGGAGATTTGAGCGCACAATACCTACATATGTGCCCATAATCTGATTTACTTCGCGCAGACTCTGTGTGATGAGCACCATTTCTTCGTTGTGTCGTGTACCTTCATCGTTCCAATCGGGAACATCATGACGGATAGCAAGAGATGACAATTCAGAAGAAGCGTGCTTGGCTGCAGCATCGGCATATACAACCGCTTCGATAAGAGAGTTAGACGCCAAACGATTGCCACCGTGAAGACCGGTACACGAACATTCGCCAAGTGCATAGAGGCGCTTGATGCTCGATTCTCCATTGAGATCGACTTTGATGCCACCACAGAGATAATGAGCGGCAGGTGCTACGGGAATATAGTCCTTTGTGATGTCGATACCTAACGAGAGACACTTACTGTAAATATTGGGGAAGTGTTTCTTGGTTTCTTCCGGGTCTTTGTGAGTTACGTCGAGGTAAACGTGGTCGTCTCCGTAGAGTTTCATTTCGGAGTCGATTGCTCGAGCTACAATATCGCGGGGTGCAAGAGATAGACGAGGGTCATATTTCTGCATAAATTCTTCGCCGCGAAGATTGCGAAGTACAGCTCCGTAGCCACGCATAGCCTCCGTAATGAGGAACGAAGGACGATCTCCGGGGTGGAAGAGCGCTGTCGGGTGGAATTGAATAAATTCCATATCTGCCACTGTGCCTTTTGCTCGATATACCATTGCGATACCATCGCCTGTAGCAACAAGGGGGTTGGTTGTGGTGAGATATACGGCTCCGACGCCACCGGTAGCCATAACCGTTACCTTTGAGAGGAAGGTGTCGACACAACCTTTTGCTATGTCGAGCACATATGCACCATAGCAAGTGATGTCGGGCGTACGGCGGCTAACAATTTTGCCTAGGTGATGTTGTGTGATGATTTCGATAGCAAAGTGGTTTTCGAAAACATCAATATATGGATTCGCTTTAACGGCGCGTATAAGACTTTCCTGAATTTCAAAGCCAGTATTGTCGGCGTGATGAAGGATACGAAATTCGCTATGTCCGCCTTCACGGTGAAGATCGAAAGTACCATCGTCTTTACGATCGAATGACACGCCCCATTCAACAAGTTGACGTATCTGTTCGGGCGCTTCCTTTACTACTTTTTCGACTGCTTTTGGATCGCTTAGCCAGTCGCCGGCAACCATGGTGTCGTGAATATGTTTATCGAAGTCGTCTACTTCTAGGTTTGTTACCGACGCTACACCGCCTTGAGCGAGTGCTGTATTGGCTTCACTGAGAGATGTTTTGCAGACTAACGCTACGCGAACACCTTCGCGTGCAACTTTGAGTGCAAAGCTCATACCGGCAATACCGGAGCCTACTACAAGATAGTCGTATTCGTATCTCATTTTTCAGTATAGTTTTTCCGATACAAAAGTACATAAAAAAATCCGGACTTGCACTGCAATTCCGGATTTTTTATAGTGGGATAATATATCTCTGCTTATTTAATTACTTCAATCATGCGATTGAATGCTTCTGCGATTCCTTCTGCATCTTTACCACCTGCCTGAGCAAAACCGGGCTGGCCTCCGCCACCACCCTTGATTGCCTTAGCTGCTTCACGAACAATTTGCGATGCATTAAGGCCGGTCTTAGTGAGGTCGTCGGTTACCATTACAGTCAAGAGGGGACGATTAGTCGCATCAACTGTTGCTCCGATAAAGACGGTAGATTCGGGCGACTTGGCACGAACGGTGAATGCAACGTTCTTAACCACTTCGGGAATACGAACGCCACGACAAGATACAACTTTCACGCCACCTGCTGTGATTTCAGCCTGTTCGAGGAGGGTGTCGGCAAACTGAGCTACTCGTTCTTTCATATGTTCTTCAACCTGCTGACGAAGTTCGGCATTTTCTTCGATAGATTTACGGAGAGCGCCAACGAGGTCGGGAGCATTGTTGAACATACCGGCGATTGATTTGAGTGTTGTACCCACTTCTTCGATCATATCTTCAACAGCAACACCTGAGATAGCTTCGATACGACGAATACCCGAAGCGATGCTTGACTCTGAAATAATCTTTATCATACCGATATTACCGGTATTTGCAACGTGTGTACCACCACAAAGTTCTACTGAATCACCATAGCGAACTACGCGTACTTCGTCGCCATACTTTTCGCCGAAGAGAGCCATCGCACCGAGAGCGCGAGCGTCGGCGATGGGCATACGACGCTTTTCATCGAGGGCTATTGCCTGACGTACTCGACGATTGGCAAGGCGTTCAACCTGTTTGAGTTCTTCGGGTGTTACTTTCTGGAAGTGTGAGAAGTCGAAACGAAGAATATTGGGAGCAACGAACGAACCTTTCTGCTCTACGTGTGTACCAAGTACTTCGCGGAGAGCCTGATGGAGAAGGTGTGTTGCGGTATGGTTGCACGAAATTGCCATACGAGCTTCTGTGTCGATAGCGGCACGGAATGTGGCATTGAGGTCGGCAGGGAGCTGCTTAACAAGATGTACTCCTACGCCATTTTCGCGCTTGGTATCGAATACTTCAACTACAGTGCCGTCAGCGAGGTTGGTGAGAGTACCACGGTCGCCTACCTGACCACCCATTTCTGCGTAGAAGGGTGTAGTAGAGAGGATTACCTGATAATATTCACGGTTTTTCTGTTTTACATGACGATAGCGAAGAATCTGAGCATCGGCTTCCGAGAGGTCGTAGCCAACAAATTCCTGTTCACCTTCGTTTACGATAACCCAGTCGGCAGCTTCGACAGCAGCAGCGCTACGCGCACGAGCCTTCTGTGCAGCCATTTCTGCATTAAAGCCTTCGATATCAGCTGTCATACCGTAATCTTTGAGGATCAATTCGGTAAGGTCGAGGGGGAATCCGTAAGTATCGTAGAGGGTAAATGCCTGCTTACCCGAAATTTCGTTTTTACCTTCTGCTTTGGCAGCACGAACGGCATCGTCGAGAAGACGGATACCATTTTCAAGGGTGCGAAGGAACGCATCTTCTTCTTCCTTGATTACGCGCATAATGAGGTCGCGGTTTGCACCGAGTTCGGGATAAGCATCACCCATATTCTCGATGAGAGTATCGACAAGACGATACATAAACGCTTGTTTCTGTTCAAGGAAGGTATATGCGTAGCGAACAGCGCGACGAAGGATACGACGAATAACGTAGCCGGCCTTTGCGTTCGAAGGAAGCTGATTGTCGGCAATAGAGAATGCGATTGTACGGAGGTGGTCGGCGATAACGCGCATAGCCACATCGACGTGCTTATCTTTGCCGTATTCTTTACCCGAAAGAGTGGCAATCTTGCCGATGATAGGTGTAAATACGTCGGTATCGTAGTTCGAAGTCTTGCCTTGGAGTGCCATACAGAGACGTTCGAAACCCATACCGGTGTCGATAACCTTGGCAGGAAGTGCTTCTAGTGAACTATCCGCCTTGCGGTTATATTGCATGAACACAAGGTTCCAAATTTCGATTACCTGAGGATGGTCGTGGTTGACAAGTGAAGCTCCGCTTACGGCTGCACGTTCTTCTTCTGAACGGAGGTCAATATGGATTTCCGAGCAAGGACCGCAGGGACCTGTATCGCCCATTTCCCAGAAGTTATCGTGTTTGTTGCCGTTAAGGATATGATCGGCAGGAAGGTGTTTAGCCCAGATGCCGGCTGCTTCATCATCGCGGTCGAGACCTTCGTCTGCGGCACCTTCAAATACTGTCGCATAGAGTCGGGCGGGGTCGAGGTGAAGAACGTCGACAAGGAATTCCCATGCCATATCGATTGCTTCGGCTTTAAAGTAGTCGCCGAACGACCAGTTGCCGAGCATCTCAAACATGGTGTGGTGATATGTATCAAGACCTACTTCTTCAAGGTCGTTGTGCTTACCACTTACGCGGAGACACTTCTGCGAGTCGGCCACGCGGCGGTATTTAGGCGCGATGTTACCCAAGATAATATCCTTAAACTGGTTCATACCTGCGTTGGTGAACATCAGCGTAGGGTCGTCCTTAATAACCATAGGTGCCGAAGGCACAATGCGGTGGTCCTTAGATTCAAAGAAATCTTTGAACGACTGGCGAATTTCCTTTGCTGTAAGCATTTTGTATAGGTTTTGGAGTTTTTAGACTCAATATTTGGTGTAAAATTGTTATCTTTGCAAAATCAGTGTGCAAAGTTACTCCATTTCCCACACTTTTCCAAAAAAATGAGTCAGAAGGTATTTTACCGATATAATCAACAGACAGACCAATACGAACGAGTATATCCCGACAGACGCTCGCGTATGGCCGCTATTTGGCGTCCTTATCTATGGGCTTTGCTCACTGTTCTGCTGCTCGTTTTGGTGCTATACTACCTTGTCGACTCTCCTCGTGAGCATCTGCTACGACACGAAAATGAGCTCCTACATCAGCGCCTTGAGCTTCTCAGTCGCCGCACCGACCAAGCATTGGCTGTGATGGAAGATATTGCCGAACGCGACAACAATTTTTACCGCGTTATGATGCAAGCAGAGCCGCTTACTCCGGCGCGACGATATGCCGGCCTTGAGCGACAGCGTAATTACGACCGACTTGACTCGCTGGCCGACGACCATCTAGTGATGAATGTGGGACAAAAGCTCGATCGACTCGACCAAATGTTAGTATCACAGATTAAATCGTTCGACTTCTTAGCTGCGGAAACGGCTGATCAAAAGAACCGTACTGCACACATCCCTGCCATACAACCGGTACCTGAAAAGTACCTCCGTACAATGGCTTCGGGATACGGTGTACGTCGCGACCCTGTGTACGGAACAATGAAATTCCATGAGGGAATGGACTTTTCGGCTCCTATCGGAACTCCTGTCTATGCTACTGCCGACGGCACTGTCTCCACATCTTCATGGCAAAGTGCATACGGCAATATGATTGAACTTAACCACGGGTATAACTACACCACACGATATGCCCACTTATCAAAACTTATAGCACGTGTCGGGCAAAGCGTGAAACGAGGCGACCTTATTGGCTTAGTTGGAAACACGGGAAAGTCGACCGGTCCACACCTTCACTACGAAGTGCGATACCGTGGGGCTCCTCAAAATCCTATAAACTATTACTTCTACGACCTAACTCCGGAGCAATACGACGAAATTATAACGCTCGCCGAAAATGCCGGACATGTGATGGACTGATAAATTACCGCTATGGCAGACGACTTAACCAAAAAATATTATCGCATAGGCGACGTTGCCGAAATCCTCGACTTACCGCAATCGACTATCCGCTTTTGGGAAAAGGAGTTTAGTGAGTTGCGACCTCGACGCAACGCCGGCGGTACTCGTATGTACACCCCTAACGACATTGAGCAACTTCGAATCATCCGTTTTCTAATCAAAGATAAGGGGCTAACTCTCGATGGCGCGCGCGAACACCTTCGACGCAACCGTCGCGACTTAGATCGAAAGCACGAAGTTATCAACCGTCTCAAAGCTATACGCAGAGAGCTCACAGACCTACTTGAAGCCCTAGACCAACGATATAAGGGGTAATCCTAGGTCCCGATTTTTGCCATTTTTACATATGTACACAAAAAAAAGGGTTGTGTCTCCCGACAGAACCCTCTAATAATCTACAATCTATAAAAACATATTTCCTTTTACACTGCAAACGCGTGTTAGCGCTATTTGCTGATGCAAAATTAATAAGAAAAGTTCATCTATGCAAATAAATGTTTACAATGCTCTTTTAATAAAATTTTAAAATAGAGCATTTGATGGCGCAAAAGGCTATTTTTATAGCTAAAAAAGACTACTAGAAGTTAAGCGGGAATATGTTCTATTGCAGTTTTGAACAAAAATATGTAGTTTTGCAGTCAAAACCATAATTATTAAAAATTTTCGATGAAAAAATTCCTTGGACTCTTTTCCGCTATGTTTTTGATGGCGGCATTGTTTTGTTCGTGTGATGATGACAATGGTGGTGGCGATACTATCACCGAACAGTCGTTGACCTCTTGCTTTGAGCACGTTGTTGATCTCACCACTGGTGCTACTGCTGACTACAAAAACGTTGGCTATCAGATTCGTCTCAACTACACAAAAGCTACTGCCGACGTTTATATCACAAACCTTCAGACTCCCGACGGCACAACCTTCCCCACTATGGCTCTTACCAACCTCAAGTGGAAAATCGATAGCAACGAAAAGATTGTAGTAACCGGAACAAACGTTATTCCTTCGATTTCTGGTTATATCAACGTGCCTACATTCTCATCGTTTAAGCTCGAACTTCTTCACCGAATCATCGGAGAATCGTATATGCCTTGCTTCTGCTTCAACTATACCATAAACAATAAGTATTCGATTGTTTCATCGGACGCTAATGCATTCTTATTTGGCACTACAACTTCGACATCTGATAGCGGTGCGGTTTTCGAAAGCAAAACAACTTCATACCAAATTGCACTGAATATCGACACAAAACGCCTCAGCATTGGTATTGGCGGCGCTCAGTTCTTAGCTGGCATGCCTGCAATGGACATCGTATTCGACGAAATCCCATTCACTTTCGATGGTTCTACCATCAAATGGTCGGTTGAATCGCTCACTCCCAAAATCGGTGGAACACCCTACCCCGCGTTCCCAATCACCAACCTCTATGGAGAGTATAAAGTTGGCGACGCTCTCGATATGGACTTCATTTGCACTCCTGCTACAGCTCCCGGCTCATACGCTATCGGCGTAGAATGTAATGTTAAAGACACTGGCCTCGAAGAATAAAAATTCTCAATAGATACAAACGCCCGAGTTCTCGACGAGCTCGGGCGTTTTATTTTCATTCACTCCAAATTTCGAGCCTTGACCTGACCTCTCCGTAAAGCATTTAAGCCAGCCACACAAGACCCGCATCATACGAGTCGCCCAATAATATCGATTGGTCGTAGCCTTAGCGGAGACCACACGTTTAATGCTAATATAGATAGCTAGACCCACGTGAGTGGGTCGCGAGATAACTGATTATCAATGTATAATATCGTAAAAACCAACCAAATCCTCCGCACCCTAACTTTACATCAAAAAAAATTCCTATTTACTCATCATCCCCTAATCATTTCCCCGCTGCATAAAAATTCTACAATCGAATCTTCTCGCCCCATCCTACCTTTGCATCAAAACAGAAAACACGCCTTAA
>CAZYYV010000076.1:0-7865 GCA_964651295.1 uncultured Bacteroides sp. | reverse complement strand
ACTACAAGATACATTTAGCCTAGAACAATTTATTTCTAATCTCTATGAAGTTCTTCTATTACTTCTTTTATAATTTTCTTTTTGCTATCACCTATTACAAGTAAAATGATTATTCCCCATAAAGGTGAAAGAATCCAGAAAAGCAAAATCCATCCAATGACACTTCTCTCTCTCTTTCTTGCCATTCGAGCCGGAAGAAAGATATAAAGCCATAAAACAAATATTACAATGATAGCTATGATAGCAATTAATAGTATAGTATCTTCAGCCATAATGTATAAGTTAATAGTAATAAATATAAAGACCTTCAATAATTGCAAAGTTAGTAAAGTTTTTGTAAAAAAAACGATTAAAGGGCATTTCAAAGCTATTATAGTTCATTTTTCTAATTAAAATTGTCATCAACGACATTGTAGATGATATAGGATTTTATTCGTACCTTTGTACTATCGATCACCCAAACAAATCTCTATAAATGTTAGTAGCAATCATAATTCTCTCCGTCGCACTTCTTTGTGCTGCGGCCTATATAGTAGTACTGCACGCTAGGGCTGCCCGCCTCGACGAACGGCTTCGCATCGCCGATAAGGCACTTATCGACCAACGCTCCGACTTCGACAGAATAAACGCTGAGGCTGAGCGTCGTTTTGCCGATCTTGCTGCAAAGTCGCTTGCTGCAAATGCCGAAACTCTTCGTCGTCAAAGCAACCAAGGACTTTCAGAAGTCCTTGCTCCGATGAAAGAGAACATCGAACAATTCCGACAAACAGTCCTAGATAGCTACTCCAAAGAAGCCCGCGAGCGCTTTGCTCTCGGCGAACGTGTACGCGAACTCATCGGGCTAAACCAAATTATCGGTCAAGAGACTCGTAGACTCACAGATGCCCTCAAAGGAAACACTCGTATGCAAGGCGAATGGGGTGAAATGATTCTCGATAACATCCTCGAGCGTGCCGGCTTCCGTCGTGGCTACGAATATCAAGTTCAGCAGAGTGTCGTTGATGAGTCGGGACGTAATCTACGCCCCGACGTAGTGATTAACTACACCGAAGGACGAAAAATAGTCATCGACTCCAAAGTCTCGATTCAAGCCTACTTCGAGATGCTGAACTCCGACGACGAAGAAACTCGTCGTCGTGCTGCATCGGCACATATCGCATCGGTAAAAAAGCACATTGCCGAACTTCGCAGCAAATCATATCAAGAAGCCCTCGATTGCGAAGGGCGCTTCGACTATGTTTTGATGTTTATTCCACACGAAGGTGCATTCTTAGCCGCGATGAACCTCGATTCAAAACTATGGGAAACGGCGTTCGATAGTCGTGTCCTAATTATATCTCCGGCTCACCTTATGTCGATTGTCAAACTCATCGAACAGATGTGGCGCCACGACAAGCAAAACCGTAATGCCCTAGCCATTGCCGACGAAGCCGGAAAGATGCTCGACAAGTTCAGAGGATTCCTAGATGACATGGAACGCATCAACAAATCGCTTGGATCGGCCCGTCAAACTTGGGAAGATGCTTTCCGCAAACTTGTAGCCGGGCCGGGCAACCTCATCACTCGTGCCGAAAAACTCCAATCTCTTGGTGCTAAAGCTAAAAAAGCTATTGGACATAGCGATAATTAACCATCCATTTTTCCGACTTTTCAACACTTAACATAGGTTATCAACAATAACGCAATTTTCGTGGAACAAAATTTTCATGTTTCACGATTATTTTGTTACTTTGCGCCATAATCTCTCACTAACCTGTTACTATGGGAAAAGTCATAGCGATAGCTAATCAAAAAGGTGGTGTCGGTAAGACCACCACAACCATTAATCTCGCTGCGTCGCTCGCAGCCGAGGGCAAAAAAGTGCTTATTATTGATGCCGACCCACAGGCGAATGCCACTTCGGGTTATGGTATCGACCCGCGCACGATGTCCTCTTCGATTTACGAGTGTATGGTTGATAACTATCCAATCGAAGGTTCTGAAGTGCCTACGTGCATGGAAGGCCTTTCGCTCATCGGCTCTAGAATCGATCTCGCCGGTGCCGAAATCGAACTTATTAGCAAACCCGACCGTGAACGAGTACTTGATCGTCTGTTGGCTCCAGTAAAGCCTAAGTACGACTTTATTATTATCGACTGTTCGCCTTCACTAGGATTAATTACAGTCAATGCGCTCACTGCGGCCGACTCTGTCATTATTCCCGTTCAAGCCGAATACTTCGCTCTTGAAGGCATCAGCAAGCTACTTAACACCATTCGAATCATCAAATCGCGCCTTAATCCGCAACTCGAAATCGAAGGTTTCCTCCTCACAATGTACGATGCTCGTCTACGTCTGGCCAACCAGATTTACGAGGAACTAAAAGGCCACTTTGCTGAGATGGTATTCGACACTGTAATTCCCCGTAACATCCGCTTGAGCGAAGCTCCTAGCCATGGTCTCCCGGCTCTGCTCTACGATGCCGAAAGCCGTGGTGCTACAAGTCATGTAATGCTCGCTAAAGAATTGATTCAGAAAAATGCAAGGCGTTTTAGCCACGCAAGCTAATATACTTTATTATGCAAAAACGTAGTGCCCTCGGAAGAGGTCTCGACTCACTTATTTCGATGGATGACGTGCCGGCTAGCGGTTCGTCTGCTATCAACAACATTCCTCTTCGCTCGATTTCGCCAAATCCGGAGCAACCTCGTACAAGTTTCGACGATGATGCACTCGAAGAACTTGCGGCATCGATTCGACAGATAGGCATTATACAGCCACTTTCGCTTCGTATTGTTGGACAAGATTCCTACCAAATCATCGCCGGCGAACGTCGCTATCGCGCTGCTTTGATGGCTGGTTTGGAGGCGGTTCCTGCATATATCCGCACTGCAAACGATGCCGAGCTCACCGAAATGGCTCTTATTGAGAACATCCAGCGTGAAGACCTAAACGCCATCGAAATTGCACTTACTTTCCGAAAACTCATCGACCAATACAACCTCACTCAGGAACGTCTTAGTGAACGCATAGGTAAGAAACGCGCCACGATTGCCAACTTCCTCCGTCTGCTCAAACTACCTGCTGAAGTACAACTTGGTCTGCGCGACAAACGGGTCGATATGGGACATGCACGTGCGCTTCTCACAATCTCCGATCCGGCTCTCCAACTCAAATTGTACAACGAAATACTTCGTCAAGGACTGTCGGTTCGTCGTGTTGAAGAACTAGCTAAAGCCTACGAAAACGGTATCGTAGCTGAAAAGCCGAAGAAAGAAGCTCGCTACGCATCTGACGACTACGACGTTTTAAAACGGCATCTTTCATCAGCATTCCATACCCCTGTGCAATTTACTTGCGACAAACAAGGCCGCGGCCGCATTACTTTCCCCTTCAAAAACGAAGACGAACTCGAGCGGCTTATCACTCTCTTCGACTCTCTTAAACAACAAGATGAAAAATAAACGCCTTACATACAACCGTTTGGCACGTACTATTCGTATGTGCGTGTTTTTGGTGTGTATGTGCGTGTCGGTAGCCTTATCTGCTCAAAACAATCGTATGCCGGTTCGCCGTGGCCACATTCCGGCAGCCGATACGATAGCAATTGCATCTGATAGCGTACCAACTGTGGTCGAAATGGCTGAAAACGATGCTGTCAAAGTGCTACTCGATAGTATCACCAAAGTAGAGAAAAAAAATGAATACGACGTTTGGGAAGAACGAGATGTCGTTTTCAATCCCGACCCAAACCGCGCGGTGTGGATGTCGGCTCTCTTCCCGGGCTTAGGACAGCTATACAACAGACGATACTGGAAATTACCTATTGTGATAGGGGCATATATGGGATTGGGATATGCAACTTCGTGGAATAACGGTATGCTAAACGACTACACTCGAGCCTATCGCGACATTATGGATACCGACCCGAACACGAAATCATATATGGACTTCTTTCCTCCGACTACTAAAGAAGAAGACCTCGATAGCGCTTGGCTAACAAATATTCTTCAATCACGCAAAAATTTTTATCGTCGTAATCGCGACCTCTGCATAATTTGTATGGTTGGAGTTTACTTCATTGCCATGATTGACGCTTACGTCGATGCTTCTCTTTCTCACTTCGACATCACACCGGAGCTATCAGTCGACTGGGCTCCGGCAGTAATGCCAGATTGGAGAGGTAATCGACCTTCCGTCGGACTCACTTGGGCTTTAAATTTCTGATACTTACTATACGACATAAATGAAAATCATATCTAAAATACTTCTTAGCGTCGCCGCTCTCGGAGCTACTTTCTCGGCGAATGCCGACTCTGTCCTTTCCGTCTCTGACGATACGATGACTCCTTCGATTATCTATCCTCAAAGTTTTGAGACAGATGTAAAGAAGATGCAAGAAAACTGGTATTTGCAAAATTATACCGTACTCGACTACGATGCCGATAGCCGCGACTCTGGTGATTTCTCCGACGAAGTTCTGCTCGAGCGTCTCTCTAAATTGCCTAATATCATTGAGATGCCACTTAATACGCCCGTAAAAAATACCATACAATTCTACGTGCGCAAAAAGCAACTCGTCGAGAATATGCTCGGTTTGAGCCTATACTATATGCCAATTTTTGAAGAAGCACTCGAACGACACGATATGCCTCTCGAACTCAAATACTTACCCGTTATCGAGTCGGCTCTCGTACCAACTGCTGTTTCGCGTGCAGGCGCCGCCGGGCTTTGGCAATTTATGCCCGCAACTGCTACCGGGCTCGGCCTCGAAGTGAATTCGCTTATCGACCAACGTCGCGACCCTTACCTCTCGTCCGACGCGGCAGCTCGATACCTCAAACAGCTATTCAATACTTATAACGACTGGTCGCTCGCTATCGCTGCATACAACTGCGGACCGGGCAACGTCAATAAAGCACTACGTCGTGCAGGTGATGGCAAACACGATTTCTGGGAAATTTACCCATTCCTTCCTGCCGAAACTCGAGGATACGTACCGGCATTCATTGCCGCCAATTACATTATGAATTATCATAAGGACCACAACATCTCTCCGGCTCTCGCAAAGCGCCCAATTGTTGTCGATACAATTCATGTGACTCGTCGCGTGCATTTCGACCAAATTTCAGATGTTATGGCAATTCCTGTCGATGAAATTCGCGCCCTCAACCCTCAATTCCGAAAAGACGTAATTCCTGGCGACATTCGTCCATACTCCCTCGTACTTCCTTCGCTCCAAGTATATGCATACATTGCCAACGAAGACTCAATTCTCAATCACGATGCATCTAAATATGCTCGTCGTGGCATCGTTGAGCCTGCCACCGGGGCTGTTGTTGGCAAAGACTCACGTGGCGAATATTACGACGAAGAAGTTATCAAATATCACACTGTACGTAAAGGCGAAAACCTCACCAAAATTGCTAAGAAATACGGTGTAACTGTTTCTTCTATTCGAAAAAACAACAAGATCGGTAAAAGCGTAAAAGCCGGGCAACGCCTCAAGATTAAAACAGTTCAACGTAAGTACAAACCTAAAGCTCCCGAACAGCCCAAGGTGGAAGACAAACCCGTAGTACTAGCTGTCGATACAATGGCAGTTGCTACTGGCACCGACAGTACAAACGTAGGCGTTGACATGATGCCGGATGATAGTGAAATCGTCGACACCACAGCTACTGTCGCCGGTAATGTAGCTGCTGCATTCGCTCCAAAAGAAGAGACTTCAAAGGTTGAAGCCGAAAAAGTTGAGCCCCAAAAAGAGGTCAAAAAAGAAGTAAAAAGGACCGAAAAACCGGCTACGAAAAAAGCGGCATACACCAACCATAAAGTGCGTCGTGGAGAAAGCCTTTCAAAGATTGCTAAGAAATACGGCGTTTCAGTCAACGCAATCAAGCGTGCTAATAACTTCGCTGGCGACCGCATCAACGTTGGACAAACAATCAAGATACCTAACAAGTAACAATCGATGAATATCGAAGATGTGCGCTTATATTGTTTGTCGCTACCTAAAGTAACCGAAGACCTGCCTTTCGACGACTCTACATTAGTATTTCGTTTGAAAAATAAAATCTTCGCTTGCATCGACCTAAATCGAACTGAATGGCTTACCGTAAAATGTGAAGCCGACTATGCTCTCAATTTGCGCGACCGACACATCGAGATCGAACCGGCTTGGCATTGGAACAAAAAATATTGGAATCAAATAAATCTCAACGGATCACTATCCTCCCAATTTATATGTTCCCTCATCCGCCACGCATACAACGAAGTCATCAAAAAACTACCTAAGCGCCTCTACATTTCACCTCTCGAATAATTCCAAAACAAACAGCATATACAAGAGGCTGTGTCAAAATGAGCTGCACTCCTAAGGTTAGACAAATAACCTTTGGAGTGCAGCTCTTAAACTTTAATTACAACACAGCCTCATAGTTGGAGCTTAACGATTATCGTACGATACTGCAGTAGCACACAACTGAGATGAATATTTATAAATATCGTCGAGCGATGTTATTACTTCTTTTGAAGTGCTACCGTTGGGATTAATTAGTTCAAGATATTTAACCGACTTTGCATTTAGTCGCAAACGACATATCGGCTTTCTGTTATTGTCGTCAAGAAGAACTGAAAAGTAGGTTTGAGCATCACGCCAAACAACGCGTGAAACATCCACTACCGAGCGTACAATTGCTTTAACGATAAGATAACCATCAATCTCATCTTGCGTAGTAACAATGCCACGAGATTCGTCAATCGCAAAAACACCTTCAGGTAGAGGAGATGACGATGAGGGTACTACATCTGACGGCTGTTGCTCGCTCGGCTGAGAAGCTGCAACAGAATCTTTCGACGATTTAAGAGCCAACCCCAAACGGTCGCTTATCCGGTCGTTTATAATATTTTCAACAGCGGCAGCTACAAGTGGTCGGAATTGCTCAAGTGCCTTTTGATTGAAAACACCTTCATATACCTTCTTTGCAATAGCACGAACGAAATCATCAGACGGAGCGAAGACCTCATCAAGTAACACAGCTTTAAGAGAGGTTGTATATTTGAGCCCTTGTGCTGTGCTAAGAATTGCGTCGACGTTATAGTAAGACTTATGGAACTTCTTTAATTGCTCAATATTAAAGTCGGAGAGGTCGAGAATATTAACGACAAGAAATGGCTTATCGTCCATTATATTCTGCTTTTCAAGGTCGGTATAAAAACGATACTCAATGCCGTTGGTTAGCACTCCGAATCGTGCATTTGACGCAACGAAGTACTTTTGAAGTTGCGTACTATGAAGTTCGAGATTTGAAGCACAATGTTTGCACTCAATAAGCAATATTGTCTCATCATTCTGCTTAATTGCGTAATCAATCTTTTCACCTTTCTTTTTAACAAGGTCGCAGTCCAACTCAGGCACTACCTCAAAAGGATTAAACACATCATACCCGAGAGATGCAATTAAAGGAAGAATGAAAGCGTTTTTGGTTGCTTCCTCGGTCAATATCATATCTTTCTGAACTTTGATACGTTCAGAAAGTTGAAGAATCGAATCTTTGAAGTCCATACTATAGATTTAGGTATTATTTACTCGTATGCTTTGAATACGACAAAAATACAAAATAAATATATAATTTAAAACCAAAAAAGCAGAAAAAAGAGAATCGCTATTCAAATTCACGCAAAACAAGACTCGACCACAGTGGCTTACACGACTTGCTCTGAGCAGTTAGTCTGGTTTCATTTTGCAAAAATAACACTATACTCTTGATATCGTCCCCAGCAACCGAGAAAATCCGCTGACCCATAATTTCTGTCGTGGCTGCATAGAGATACACAAAAAAAGCCCCGGAGGCTGATGCCTTCGGGGCTGAGAGGGGGCGGTTACC
>CAZYYV010000075.1:0-8024 GCA_964651295.1 uncultured Bacteroides sp. | reverse complement strand
TGCCCCCGCGGTTAACAGCCAAATCGGCAGCAAGAGTACATTGACATTTTGGAAATCAAAAAAATAGCTACCTTTGCATTATGAATGTCAGAATCAAATGCATCGTATGCTTATTAGCCGCCATTATGGTCGTGCTGCGGGTGTCGGCTCAAGAATTTGCTGATTCGATTTCGTTTCGCAACTATTCCTTTGAGTGGAAGCAAACTATCTTGCCGGCATCTTTGGTCGCTGTTGGTGCCGTTGCTATTGCGCCATCATTTATTCAAAGTGGTAGCCATGCCGTTTCCGACGCTTTTACCGACCTCCGGGGCAACCACAGTCGCATTACAATCGACGATCAACTCCAGTACTTACCTATGGCTGGTTCGCTCCTTGTCGGTTGCTTTGGTGTCGATGCTCGTCATACTTTTGTCGAGCGAGCCTTGATCACTGCTACATCGTATGTTACGCTTGGAGTCCTTACAAAAGGATTGAAAATTTGCGTCGATGAAACTCGTCCGGAGTTTGATACCGATGACTCATTCCCCTCAGGACATGCTGCCAGGGCTTTTATGGGAGCTGAACTCGCTCGAATTGAGTACGGTAATTGGTATGGATTAGGCGCTTACACTATAGCAACTGGTGTAGGATTATTGCGAATATATAACGGGCGACATTGGTTTCATGACGTTGTAGCTGG
This sequence comes from uncultured Bacteroides sp., assembly GCA_964651295.1. GTDB lineage: Bacteria > Bacteroidota > Bacteroidia > Bacteroidales > Muribaculaceae > CAG-873. The sequence continues at coordinate 7,345 of CAZYYV010000075.1, read as the reverse complement.
CGCTGGAATTGGTATTTTAAGTGCCAGAGTAGGGGAGTGGAGCTGTTCTTTATGGCAAAAGTTGTTGAAACGAAATCAAAAGCATTCTGCTGACATGGTTTTTTCTCCGATTGCAGCACCTTTTGGTGGAGGTTTCTACGGTTTTTCATTAGCGTGTTGCTTTTAGAACACTTTGGATATCTAACTCGTTATGTATATGGTAGAATTAGTGTTGAATATTAAGATATTTTAACCAATATTTTGATAATTAATTCTTAATTTTGCACCGAATAAGGTTATATGCGTTCTTCGTGATGTAGGCTCTATTCCCTAGTTAGATTTTTATTTGACGCGCCGAGAGGCGGCAGACAACAAAATTTTAGTTAGTTAACAAAACAAGAATCTTCAAACATTAGTAGATATATGGACTCTAATTCCAACGAAAAAAAACCAAAACGCCCGCGCATTGGGCAGCCGTTCCATACGCCCGAAGAGGGTTCAGAGGTGCGGAACCGATTCAATTCTCATGCCGACGCTCAGAATGATAATGCCGGCAACAATGATTCATATCGCCAGCAACGCCCTTATCAGCCCCGTAACAACGGCGGATACAATCAGCGTGGTGGTTATCAACAGCGACCCTACAATAATTATAACAACGACCGACGTCCTTACCAGCAGCGCCCGATGAACTCTGATTTCAACAGCGATGCTGCTAATTCCGGCGAAGGTGAAGGCATGGAAGGAAATTCTTATCAGCGTCCTTACCAGCCTCGTCAGCAGCGTTCGTATAACAATAACTATAATAACGGCCCTCGCCAGCAGCGTCCCTACAATAATAACGGTGGTGGCTACGGTCAGCAGCGTCAGGGCGGTTACAACAACGGCCCCCGTCAGCAGCGTCCCTACAATAACAACGGTGGTGGCTACGGTCAGCAGCGTCAGGGTGGTTACAACAACGGCCCCCGTCAGCAGCGTCCCTACAACAATAACGGTGGTGGCTATGGTCAGCAGCGTCCTTACAACAAGAACCGCAACAACGATGGCGGATTCCCCGGTCGCGGAAAGAGCTTCACTCCTCGTCCTAAACGTGTTGAATACGAAGAACCGATTATCGATCCGAACGAACAGATTCGTCTAAATAAATATATGAGCAATGCTGGCATCTGCTCGCGTCGTGAAGCCGACGAATTCATCCAGCAGGGCCTCGTGAAAGTTAACGGTGAAGTGGTTACCGAACTCGGTACAAAGATTACTCACAGCGACGTTGTCGAATACGATGAAAAGGTTGTAACTCTCCAGAGCAAGTGCTACATCCTTCTCAACAAACCCAAAGACTGCGTTACCACTTCCGACGACCCCAACGGTCGACTCACTGTAATGGACCTCGTTAAAGGTGCTTGCCCGGAACGTATCTACCCCGTTGGTCGTCTCGACCGCAACACCACCGGTGTCCTTCTACTCACCAACGATGGCGACCTCGCTTCTAAGCTTACTCACCCCAAATATGTGAAGAAAAAAATCTATCACGTTTGGTGTGATCGCGACATCTCGGAAGACGATATGCAGCGCATCGCCGACGGTATCGAGCTCGAAGATGGTCCTATCCACGCCGACGCTATCAGCTACGCTACCGAGACCGACCGCAACCAGGCCGGCATCGAAATCCACTCGGGTCGTAACCGTATCGTGCGTCGTATCTTCGAATCTCTCGGATACCACGTTACCAAGCTCGACCGCGTTTACTTCGCTGGTCTCACCAAGAAGAACCTCCCACGTGGTCGTTGGCGCTACCTCACTCAGGAAGAAGTGAACTACCTCAAAATGGGTTCGTTCGAATAATATAATCGACCTATTTTATAGATAAACAATCTACGGGCGCTCCGTTTTCCTCGGTGCGCCCGTCTTTGATAAATATGAAAACAGCAATCTACACCATCCTCCTGCTCATTGTGTCGAATATCTTTATGACATTCGCCTGGTACGGGCACCTGAAGCTGCAGGAAATGAAGTTTATCAGCAGCAACACTCCGCTATACTTAGTCATTCTCCTCTCATGGGGTATCGCTTTAGCCGAGTATAGTTGCCAAGTCCCGGCAAATCGCATTGGTTTTGTTGGAAACGGGGGACCGTTCTCCCTTATGCAACTCAAAGTAATTCAGGAGGCTATCACTCTTATCGTTTTCACCATCTTCACTGTTGTCTGCTTCCGAGGCGAACCGCTGCACTGGAATCATTTCGCCGCTTTTGCTTGCCTTATTGCCGCTGTTTATTTTGTCTTTATGAAATAAACCGCTAACTTTGCCTTATCACCTCTACCACGACTCTGATATATGGAAGATAAAAAACTCTTTCTCCTCGATGCTTTCGCGCTAATATATCGCGCATATTACGCTTTACTCCGTTCGCCTCGAGTTACATCGAGCGGAATGAATACATCGGCTATATTCGGCTTCTGCAATACACTCGAAGAACTCCTTCGCAAGGAAAATCCCGACTATATAGCCGTGTGTTTCGACCCTGCTCATGGCCATACTTTCCGGCACGACGAATATCCGGAGTATAAAGCCGGTCGCGATAAGCAGCCCGAAGATATAACTATCGCAATTCCATATATCAAGAAGATTCTCGAAGCTTTACGCATTCCGGTTGTCGAAGTTCCTGGATATGAAGCCGACGATGTTATAGGCACTCTCTCGCGTATGGCTGAGACTGACGGCTACACCACATATATGATGACCCCCGACAAGGACTACGGTCAGCTTGTTACCGACCGAGTTTTTCAGTATCGTCCGTCTATCAAAGGGCAAGGCTTTGAGGTGCGTGGGCCTCAGCAAGTATGCGAAAAATACGGCATTTCATCACCGACTCAAGTCATCGATTTGCTTGCTCTCGAAGGTGATGCCTCTGATAACGTGCCAGGATGTCCGGGTGTTGGCGAAAAGACTGCCGTAAAACTTATCAACGACTTCGGCTCGGTGGAAAATCTGCTCGAAAACACCGATAAACTTAAGGGGGCTCTCCAAAAGAAAGTGTCCGAGAACGTCGAGCAAATACGTATGTCCAAGCACCTCGTTACTATCGTAACCGATGCTCCTGTCGGAATTCGCATCGAAGACCTTCGTCGACAAGATCCCGACACCGATGCCCTTGTCGAAATCTTCAAAACACTCGAATTCAATACTTTTGTAGCCAAATATGGTGGCGGTCGCTCTGCTAAAACTCAACCACAAATAGTGCCTCAGGCTCCCGCAAAACCGAAAGCCGCAATGCCATCGCTCTTCGACTTCGATGATGAAGCCGACCACATCGTGGCTGCCGAAACTATCGAGCCTACCGATTGGTCGTCAATTGAGTTGAATGGCAAGGCTGAAATCGATACATTCCTATCCCGCGCGACCAAAGCCGAGATGGTTGGTATGGCTCTTTGTAGTGCCGGGGCAGAAGCAATGACTGCACAAGCCGTTGGTATTGCGTTCGCCTTCTCTGAATCCAATGGCAAATATGAGTCGGCATACATCCCCTTCTCTCCGGATAATTTAGCTGCGTTGCAACCATTCTTTGCAAATAATGCAGTGTGCATCGTCGGTTCGGATATCAAACGCGATATGCTCATTTTGCGCCGTAATGGAGTGCAGTTCTCCGGTGCTCGCTGGTTCGATATTTCTGTTGCCCATTACCTTTGCCAACCTGAGCAGAAGCACGATTTGCCAACCTTGGCTATGACCTATTTGGGCTACGCTACTCACGACTATGCACTCTCTCCGGCCGACCGCAAGTCTCTACCCCTCGACCAACTCGCCGCTACGACCGAAACGGCTGTGCTATGCCTTCGCCTCAAACCCATCCTTGAAGAAGAAGCCAAACAAAAGGGACAATTGAAGTTGCTCTCCGACGTAGAACTGCCGTTTGTCGCTGTACTTGCATCGATGGAGTGGGAAGGTGCGAGAGTCGACGTTAGCGAACTCGCAACCCTCTCTCGTCAACTCACTGCGCGTCTACAATCTCTCGAGCAAGAAGCTTACGAGCAAGCCGGACACGCCTTCAACGTTAGTTCCCCTTCTCAGGTCGGACATATCCTATTCGATGAGATGCAAATCGACCCGAAAGCACGTAAAACAAAAGGCGGTTCTTGGTCGACGGCTGAAGACGTGCTCGAAAAGTACAGTAAAACTGTACCTTTAGTCAAAATGATTCTCGATATTCGTGGCTTGAAGAAACTACTCGCTACTTATGTCGATGCGCTCCCAAAACTAATCAACCCGGCAACAGGTAAAATACATACAACCTATAACCAGACCGTTACTGCTACTGGACGCATTTCATCCACCAGTCCCAATCTTCAGAATATACCCATTCGCACTGCCGATGGTCGCGACATTCGTCGTGCTTTCGTCCCAGACCCGGGATGCCTGATGCTTTCTGCAGACTATTCTCAGATTGAATTGCGACTCATGGCTGACCTCAGTGGCGATGAAAGTATGATTGACGCTTTCCTTTCGGGTGCTGATATTCACCGTGCTACTGCTGCGAAAATTTACCACGAATCACTCGACGATGTTACCGACGACCAGCGGCGTAATGCAAAAACTGCCAACTTTGGCATTATATACGGCATTTCTGCATTCGGCCTCTCGGAGCGCCTGGGCATACCTCGCGGCGAAGCCAAAGAACTAATTGAAGGTTATCTTGCAACTTACGCCGGTGTTGCTGCATATATGCAGTCGTCTATCGAACGTGCTCGTACTGACGGATATGTCTCTACAATTCTTGGTCGCAAACGCTATCTGCCCGACATCAACTCCCGTAGCAATACAGTTCGCGCTTATGCCGAGCGAAATGCTATAAATGCGCCCATCCAAGGTAGTGCCGCCGACATAATCAAGGTGGCAATGGTGAATATCGATGCCGAAATTCGTCGTTTAGGTTTGCGTTCGCGTATGATTATGCAAGTACACGACGAACTTATATTCAACGTCGTGCCTGAAGAAGCCGACACCATACGCAATCTTGTTATAAAGGGCATGGAAGGCGCTTATAACGGAAAAGTGCCCCTGGAAGTTGCCGCCGGCATTGGCGATAACTGGTTAGAGGCACATTAATTAGTATAAATTGTCGAAGTGTCTTAGCCGCGGGCTTTGAAGGCTGCGGCATAGGCACGCATTTGCTTGAGCATAGCCACCAAGCCATTGCTGCGTGTGGGAGAGAGGTGCTCCGACAAACCGATTTCTTTGATGAATCGGAGGTCTGCATCGAGAATTTCGTCTGCTGTGTGGTCGGAGAGTACTTCGACCAACATTGATATGATACCCTTAACGATTATGGCATCTGAGTCGGCGCGGAAGTGAATTTTTCCTTCTGCGTCTTGTTCTGCATCGAGCCATACGCGACTTTGGCAACCTTCGATTAGGCGGTCGGGTGTTTTAAGATTATCGGGCATCGCTTCGAGGGCATTACCCATATCGATGATGACCGCATAGCGATCCATCCAGTCGTCCAAGTCGACAAACTGGTCGATAATATCCTGCTGGCTTTCTTCTATTGTCATATCTATTATTTCTCTTTATATGCGATATTTAATACGGTCTGACCGACGGCTTTGAGTGTATTCTTGTCAATGTTCTCAAGATTGTCGGAGTGTGTGTGCCATGTGGGGGCAAACGTACCGGTTTCTATGTTGTTCGACTCAATGATGTCGGCTGTCGGAATTCCTGCTTTGATAAGCACAATGTGGTCGTCGGTGATAGCACCGCCAACGCTGCGTGGAAATATCTCTCCGTAGCCGAGACGTTCTGCTTCACCCCATATTTTAGCAACGGGTTTTGATGCGCGTAGTTGCGAGAATGCTTCATAGTGGAAGCGTGCATCGCGTCCCCCTACCATATCGAGCAAAATGCCATATTCGGGCAATTGGCCGGGTGTATAAGGTGTCATATTTGCTGCCCAATATTGCGACCCGAGACACCATGTATCCGAGGTATCACCGAATCCGCTATTGCCATAGTCCTCTGCATCAAAGAATATGAGGTCGACTCCGATATTTGGACGCTGCTCGGCAAAGTTGCGTGCTATCTCTAGAAGTACGGCTACTCCGCTACCGCCATCGTTTGCGCCGGGAATAGGCTCATTGCGACGAGCTTCATCAACTTCCATGTCAGCCCAGGGACGCGTATCCCAATGTGCGGCTAGCAAGATGCGTCGAGAACTTGATGTATTGTAGCATGCTATAATATTGCTTATAGGTAGCTTGTCGCCATTGAAAGCAGTTACAACCGCCTCTTGAACAATCACCGAGTCGGCTGCCTTTACCTTATTGATAATGTAGTCGCGACATTGTTGATGACCTTTGCTACCCGGTACGCGAGGTCCGAACGAAAGTTGTTCGGCTATGTATTGGTAGGCACTATCCGCATTAAAGCTGCCGAGGACAATTTCGGCTGCCGACACTTTATCATCGGTGTTTTTCGCTCCGCTTGTACTGCTATTGCAACCCATCGCTGCCAAGGCAAGGGCTATCACTGCAATTGGGGCTTTTACGTATTTCATCTTATCAACTTTGTTCATCGTGGCAAAGTTACGAATATTTCATGAATTTAGATTAGTTGAGAGAGGCTGTCGATAGTCATCTGAGCGCGGTTTTCGGCAGCCCAATCACACGGCCGCTGCGGAAATACATTCTCACCCAACCGGTCGCGAAGCATCACCGTGCGCCAGCCGCGTAGGTTGGGGTAGCGAAAATCTTTCGATAGATTATCACCAACGTAAGTCAGAGGGGCTGCGCCAAAATACTTTTCAGCGGCAATCCAGGGCAGTATGGTAGTTTTATCTCCGCCGGTGCGCTCACTTATCCAGATTGCGTCAGGTTCGACGTAATCTAGGAGTCCGAGAGTTTCGATTTTGATTCCTTGAGTCAACACGGTGCCGTCGGTAATAATACCTAGTCGATGCCCGCGTCCTTTAAGCGTCGCGAGCGTATTGGCTACTTCGGGGTCAAGATGGATATCGGGAGTATGGCTACGGTAAACCTGTACAAGCTTTTCGATACTGATAGTATCGACCCTTGGCATTCCGCGTTGTGCTTCAAGCGCTGCTTCGAAGCCGCGCGGACGGTTTTTGGCAATGATAGGGTAGAGGGCTTCGGGATCGGCGCCCGTAATCGACGACATATATTCGGCAACTGCTCGATATGCCGATACAACAAAATGCCGTTCTTTATACAGTGTGTCGTCCAGGTCGAATAGGATTGCAGCCATACGCAGTTATTTTGTCTTGTGTATTAAAAACAAAAGCCTCGACGCTGTCGAGGCTTTTGTGGTGCCACCAGGAATCGAACCGGGGACACAAGGATTTTCAGAACTCTACAAGT
>CAZYYV010000074.1:0-8184 GCA_964651295.1 uncultured Bacteroides sp. | reverse complement strand
GCGAGTGAGTAGTTGGGCTGCGTAGCGGTCAGACGCTTGCGTTGAAGTATGCGACGAGATTTGAGCACTTTGTATGGCGTGTTTTTCTGTTTTGATGCAAAGGTAGGTGGTGTCCAATATGTTTGATTGTAGAATTTTTATGCGGTGGGGAAAATGATTTGGGAGAGAGGGGAGGTGAGGTGAATGATTTTGTGATGGAAAGTTAGTGGGCGGAGGATTCTTTTTTTTGATACTATACATTGATGATCAGATATCTCGCGACCCACTCACGTGCGTCTGGCTACCTATATTAGCATTAAACGTGTGATCTCCGCCAAGGCTTCGACCACACGCTATTATTGAGCGACCTACTCGACGTAGGTCATGCACAGTGTCTTCGAATGTTATATTTTGGGCGCGAGGTAAGTTCCTTTACCGTTTGTCGATTTACCGTATGTGATGGCGTGTCGAGGACAAGAGTGATAGCAACGGAGGCAGAAAGCACAATTGTTGCGCCAAGATGGGCCATCAGAGTTTATTGTAATATTTTGCATAGGACAAACGCGAGAGCAAGCTCCACACGAGGTGCATCCATCGTTGACTCCGAATTTCTTCGGATTCATAAGAAATTTGTTGAAGAAAGGTCTGATAATAGCAGATTTAAGCCACGGCATAGCCCCCGGGATTAGTAAGTCGGAGCCATCGTTTTTAATTGATAGAGCAATAGCCTCGATGCGAGCAGGTGCATCATTTAATTTCTGCGCAGCCAAATCTTTGCTATCAACGTCGAACCCGGGTAAAAAGACGTAGGTATTCGGCATTCTGACGGCATAAGCGCCTATCGGTGAGAATCCGCGTTTAGCTATTATTTTACGCCATTGACGGTCGGTGTAACCCATATCATCACCACAAGTGGTGAGCATGTAGTGTTTGGCACTCGCCGAGCACTTAAGAGTTACCCCTTTTATAAACCGCTCAACAACCGGAGGAATTCCCCAAGCGTATGTTGGAAACGCCCACACGATTCGAGAATCGTCAGTTTCGAGTATTGAAGTTGTCGGGTAGAGTAGTTGTTCAGCAGAAAGCATCAGCACGCGCTCGTTGCAGAAGTGCGAAGCGAGAGCGCGTGCTGCGATAGCAGTATTTCCGGTACCGGAAAAGCAAATAATCATACTGTTGACGTTAACGGCGTTTGTTTTTGCGCGGCAATTGATTCGATGGTTTATTTCCGGCGTTTGTAATAGTTACTTGAGTAGCACCGAACCCATAACGAGCAAAAGACGCGTCGTTTACATCATGCCCTTTATAACGGTGAGATAACTCTTTTAGGAGCGCTTGGCGCAGTACACCTTCGCCCTTTCCGTGGATAAAAACAATCTTACGCCCCGGATGCCCGATATTAGCATCCATTACTTGTTGGAAGCGGTCGATCTGCAGATTTAGGATGTCGGCAGAAGATAAACCGGTAACAGAGTCGAGCAGCGCATCGACATGAAGGTCGATTTCAATTACACCATTAGGCCCGGCTTCGGTATATTCAGAAGAGATATTACGTCGAATTTTAGCTTTTTGCTTTTCAACTTTGCGGTTTGCAGTTTCTTCCAAAATTGCAACGGGGTTGATCTCAGAAGCCGAAGCCATACGACCATTAGTTGCAATATCGAAAGCAATTACAGCATTGTCGAAGTATGGATTTGGACGGAAACAGTGCAACTTTGCAAACTTGGTGGCATCGACTTTGAATTCGACAACAGAAGGAGTGACAGCCTCAAAAAGTTGATCTTGTGTAAATGGAACGCACACGATGCGAAGTCGGTCGAACGAGGGTAGAGCAGACTGATCGAGCTCGAAAACAAACTCCTGCATACCGGCTTCGATAACAGCATGGCATCGGGGAGTCCAAAGACGTTCGTCACTGCCTCGGCTAGCGATAGTTATAAAGATGCAAAAAGGAGCATCATTGACGATATAAGCGTCGAACGTAGAACGAGATAGAGCCTTAATATCAGTTGGCTCAAAACCAAGAACGATATTGAAATTTCCAGCTTCGACAACTGCCGATGTCTTTGGAGATGGAGTCGTGGCAGCGGTATGTACAGCAGGTGAAACACTTGCTTTTGATGGTGTTTTTACATCAGAACTTTTAAGTTCCGAACTGACAGCATTGTTTAGAACTTGTCCAACCACAACACACTCGCGGATGAGAACCGGAGTCTCAAAACCGTCTTCATCTTCGACGTATGCAAGTCCGTCGACTATGCGAGTAACACGCCCACCTCCGACCGAATTTAGAAAGCGAACCGAGTCGCCTATTTTAACTGCCATAATTAATAGAAGAAATTATAGAAGATAAAAGTTGCAAACGAAACGAAGAGAAGCGAGTCGATTCGGTCGAGGATGCCACCATGTCCGGGAATAAGATTTCCTGAGTCTTTGATATTGTGGCTACGTTTCATGAGAGACTCAAAAAGGTCGCCCCAAGTCGACATGACGCAAACGAGCGCTCCATAGCCAATCCATCCCGGAAGGGTGAATACAACACCCGGAATAATATAATGGCAAATTGTACCTGCGATAAGGCAGCAAGCAAGTCCGCCGAAGAATCCTTCCCAAGATTTTTTAGGAGAGAGACGTTCGAAGAGACGGCGTTTGCCACACAATGAGCCGACACAGAAAGCACCGGTATCGTTTAGCCATATCATAACAAACATAGCCAAAATGAGCGAAGCTGACTCGAAACGGTCGGCATATACCAAATTAAGGAGAGCCAAGGGAAGGGCGATATATGCAATACCGAGCACCGAGCGTCCGGTGGCAGCAAAAGCATCAACAGATTTGTCGTATAGTGCTAAAGTGAGACGAATCGGGAGATACAGTGCAACGGCACCGATGATAAAGTAAATCAAGAAAGAGGGTAGAGCAGCGATGCTTGCAATGTTTACCAATGCAATAGCGCAAATAATGTCGGCAACAAGAGCCGCCCTACGCGCCCAAGGCGTTTGTTCTGATTTAGCGTCGGAAGTCGGTTGATTGACAATCTTTTCAAATTCGGGAATTGCTAAAAGAGCAAGAAGAGTGGTGAGCGCGGCAAACCAGCCAAACCCAGCCAAGATAGCCCCGATGATGAGTGCTACATATACGGCGCCGCTAAGAGCGCGAACGATTAAATTGTTCATTATAAGAATTTACCATAGTGGAGCATATCAAAATACTCCCAGTAAAGGAATTCAGAAGCCGGATGCCGACGAATCTTGTCGGCTAGTGTGTAGAGGTTTCGAATAGCCATACGTACAGGCATAGGAGCTTCGATTAAAACCGAGTCGTAGTAAGGATGATAAGCATTAAAAATAGCCTCAGCGTCGGGTTGACGACCTAATTTCATAAGGGAAACCATATACGCGAAAAGAGCTGCAGTTCCGCGTAGAGGAATTCGGATGAGAACATCGGCATTTTTGTATGCTTCGAATGTGTCGACCAGAAGCTGATATTTAGAGCGAGCAAATAGGGCTTCAAGGTATGCGCTGAAGTCGGTCGGATCCATGTTCGTGATGTCGTCGGAACGCTCTAGCATAGCTTCGAGTGAACGCATGGCAGAATTCATTGAAAGGACATTAATCAACTCAGCGTATACTTCAGGACTAAAACCGCGTCCATCAGTAGCTTCGTAGAAATTATCGAGGTACTTACCCGGCTGATGTATATTGCAAAGCATCAATTGGCGCATGGCTCGTTCGTGATCGGGATGAGTCTCGATAAAATCGATAAGTACTCGAACGGCACGATCTCCAAGGCCGGCTTTTACAAGGGTAGCGCACTGGCAATCAGTGTATTCGAAACGGTCGGGATCGTCGGCCTTTAGAGCTTCGAGCATCTCAAGGCTCTCCTTATATAAGAAAGGAGCGTAATTGTATACGTCGCCAGCTAATACCAATTGAATTTCAGGGTCGTCGGCAGCAAGAGCTTTAGCGTAGTCGAAGGTCGAACGAGCCTCATTTTCTTTGCCAGCACGAGCTTGTGCTTTGAATAGGATTTCCCAATAACCGACAGAAAATGGTTCTGATTCAATCAGTTCCTCAGCGAGTTTAGCAGTGAGGTCATTGTCGAGTACATCATCAGCTTCTCGCATTACTTCATAAACAAGCACCGGTTGATAGCTGATGTATTTACGAAGTCTATCAAGATTCTCAACTACCCAAGAATAACAATTGAGATCAAAAGCCAAATTAACGAAACGGATTATTTCCTCATCGTTAAAGTGGTCGTATTGAGTTAAGAGAAATTCAAGAGCAGCTTCCGGGTCGTCGGGATGGCTAATTTGCAGACGAGCGATGTCGAAAATCGGCGAAAAAGTGTCGGCATTATCGTTGAGATACTTACCGGCGGCAGGCGACGGAGCATCAGAGTCGTCGATGCTAGTGTCAATGTAAAGAAGAGCACGTCGTTCCATTAGCGTCTGGCTTTCAGGATAGAGTCGCGCCCCACAGAACAACGCCTCCATCTGCACATAGTCGTCAGAAATGTCACCGGCATAGTCGTACACCTCTACTAACTCATCTTCATCGAAAAATCTTTCACTCACCGGTTTGGTGAGTGAAAGTCGAAATCGGTTGTAGAGTTCTTCGCGTGGATTTTTTTCGTCGCTCATGCTTTTTTCTGAACCTTTTCCCAGGTATCTTTGAGTGCGATTGTGCGGTTGAATACAGGATGTTCGGGAGTCGAATCGTAGTCGGGCGTAAAGTAGCCGACACGCTGGAACTGGAACTTGCGACCACGTTCAGCTTGTTCAACAGCAAAAGGCTCGAGCTTAGCACCATTGATAACTTTGAGCGAGTCCGGGTTGAGCATTTCGCGGAAGTCACGATCTGTTTCAGCAGCAGGATTTTCGACGTCGAAGAGACGGTCGTATAGTCGAACTTCAGCGTCAACTGCATGTTGAGCAGATACCCAGTGAAGAGTGCCTTTGACTTTGCGAGACGCACCGGGCATACCGCTTAGCGTGTCGGAATCGTAGGTGCAGTGGAGTTCGGTGATATTGCCTTCTGCATCTTTAATCACATCGTTGCACTTGATGATATATGCACCTTTGAGACGAACTTCAGCGTCGGGAGCAAGGCGGAAGAACTTCTTGGGCGGATTTTCCATGAAGTCGTCGCGTTCGATATAGATTTCGCGAGAGAATGGCATTTCGTGAACTCCGCTTTCAGGATCCTCCGGATTGTTCTCCATTGTAACAGTCTCAACTTTGCCTTCAGGATAGTTCGTGAGAACAACCTTAATTGGATTGAGAACAGCCATAACGCGAGTGGCAGTTCGGTTGAGATCGTCGCGAACAGCGTGTTCGAGGAGGCTTACGCTGTTGAGTGCTTCATATTTGGTGTATCCGATAGTGTCGATGAACTTACGGATTGCAGCGGGAGAGTAACCGCGACGGCGCATACCCGAGATGGTCGGCATACGAGGATCGTCCCAACCGGCAACGAGACCTTCCTTAACGAGCTGTAGAAGTTTGCGTTTACTCATTACAGTGTAGGTGAGGTTGAGTCGGTTGAACTCGATCTGACGGGGACAATAAGTGTCGTCAGCGAGTTCTTTTACGAAATATTCGTAAAGAGGACGGTGAACAACGAATTCGAGAGTACAGATTGAGTGTGTTACGCCTTCAAAGTAGTCGCTCTGTCCGTGCGCAAAGTCGTACATGGGATATACTTTCCAAGTAGTGCCAGTGCGGTGGTGAGGAGTCTTGATGATGCGGTACATGATTGGGTCGCGGAAGTGCATATTAGGCGACGCCATATCGATTTTAGCACGTAGAACTCGCGAACCTTCGTCGAATTCGCCTGCGTTCATGCGCATGAATAGGTCGAGGTTTTCTTCAACAGAACGATTGCGGTAAGGGCTTTCTTCACCGGGAGTAGTGGGATTCCCTTTCTGACGTGCAATTTCTTCGCTAGATTGGTCGTCGACGTATGCTTTTCCTTCTTTGATAAGACGGACAGCAAGATCGAAAAGTTGAGGGAAATAGTCGGAAGCGTAATATTCACGATCACCCCAGTCGAAGCCGAGCCAGTGAATATCTTCGCGGATAGAGTCGACGTATTCAACATCCTCTTTCACGGGGTTAGTGTCGTCGAAACGTAGGTTGCAGGTACCACCGAATTTTTCAGCGATGCCAAAGTCCATGCAAATAGCTTTGGCGTGGCCGATATGTAAGTATCCGTTAGGCTCGGGTGGGAAACGCGTGCTTAGTCGTCCACCATTCTTGCCAGCCTTGAGGTCGGCAAGTACTTCTTCTTCAACGAAGTTGAGACCGCGTGCCTCAGTAGCTTCGATGCCTTCTGTTACTTCTGCCATTATTGTATATTGTTATATTGTTTATTATTCGTTAAATGTCGCCGAGGCGCTTGCGATAGAATACGAAATCGCGTCCGAGGTATTTCTCTCGTACAATTGGGTTTTCAGCGAGTTCTTCCGAAGTGCCGTGGAATAAGATTCGACCTTCGAAAAGAAGGTATGCACGATCGGTGATGCGGAGAGTCTCTTGGGCGTTGTGGTCAGTGATAAGAATGCCGATGTTTTTCTCCTTAAGTTTGTAAACGATAGCTTGAATGTCTTCAACGGCGATAGGGTCGACTCCGGCGAATGGCTCGTCGAGCATAATAAATCTCGGGTTAATAGCAAGGCAACGAGCAATCTCAGTTCGACGGCGTTCACCACCGGATAATTGGTCGCCCATATTTTTACGAACTTTCTGGAGACGGAATTCGGCGATGAGGCTTTCGAGTTTGTCTCGTTGCTCTTCTTTCGACATTGGAGTCATTTGAAGTACAGAGCGGATATTGTCTTCCACACTCATTTTGCGGAAAACAGATGCTTCTTGAGCAAGATATCCAATGCCGTTTTGAGCACGTTTGTAAACCGGGAAGCCTGTGATGTTCGTGTCGTCGATGAAAATTTGACCTTCGTTCGGGACAACAAGACCTACGGTCATGTAGAATGTAGTGGTTTTGCCGGCACCATTCGGACCAAGTAGGCCCACGATTTCACCCTGAGTTACTTCGATAGAGACGTGGTTGGCAACAGTGCGTTTACCGTAGATCTTGACAAGATTGTCGGTTCGTAGAATGCTTTTGCCCTCAATGCTTGTTGTGATTGTGGGCGTGTTGATTTCTTCAGAATTTACAACATCGACATCTTCCGATTCCTTGAATGGATTCGGGAGGTCGCGAGATGCTTCTTCTTGTGTTTTATGACGCGAAAGTAGGCCCATTATGCATTACGTAGATTGCAGCCTTTGCGGAGGCGGCTTTCTATATAGTCGGTGAGAAGATTAATCGCTACAGTATTGCTGCCACCCTGAGGAATGATAAGGTCGGCATATCGCTTACAAGGCTCAATGTATTGTAAGTGCATAGGTTTAAGAATATCTTGATAGCGATTGATAACGATTTCGGGAGTGCGACCGCGCTCAATGCAGTCGCGAGCGATAACACGGATGAGACGATCGTCGGGGTCTGCATCTACAAATACCTTAATATCGAGCATTTCGCGAAGTGTCGGATCTGTGAGAACGAGAATGCCTTCAACGATTACTACGTCGGAAGGTGTAACTTCAACAGTTTCCTCTTGACGAGTACAAGTAAGGTATGAGTATGTTGGCATCTGTACTGTTTTACCTTCTTTTAGGGCTTTAAGGTGCTCTACCAAGAGAGACCACTCGATAGCGGCAGGTTCGTCAAAGTTTATCTTTGAACGTTCCTCCATAGGGATATGGCTGGAATCCTTATAATAAGAATCTTGTGGCATGACAGCCACCTCTCCAGCTGGGAGGCTCTTGATAATTTTATTAACTACGGTAGTTTTGCCTGAACCGGTACCACCAGCGATGCCTATAATTAACATACTTTATTTGTTCGTTATCGATTATTGATAGGTGATCGTAAATTATTGCACTTTCAAAGGCACGAAGTTACGCATTTTTGAGCAATTGGCAAAATTCGTAGAGGATGAAATGCTTTGGTTGGACTGATGTCGTTCAAAAAAATAGCATCGATTGAAAAAAATTCAATCGATGCTATAATGCTGACAAATTTGTGTAGTTATAAAGTCTCAATCTCATCTACAGTAAGCCCTGTCGCTGATTGGATTTGATCAACAGTTAGTCCCATGGATTTAAGCTTAAGAGCAGTGCTGTGAATGGCTTCTTTG
>CAZYYV010000073.1:0-8345 GCA_964651295.1 uncultured Bacteroides sp. | reverse complement strand
TCGAAGTCAACGTCGGTAACGTGGTCGTCGTTGCCGCCTTGGTTGCCGGCTGCACCGTTAAAGCCCTGAGCACCGCCCTGTTGCTGTTGCTGCTGAGCCTGTGCGTTGAGGATGTCCTGCTGAACGGCACCGAAAGTAGTTTCGATTTCCTTGATTGCTGCGTCAATAGCTGCGATGTCGGCTGCTTTGTGAGCTTCTTTGAGTTTAGCCACAGCACCTTCGATAGCAGCGCGCTTGTCGGCAGGAATTTTGTCGCCAAATTCGCCGAGCTGCTTTTCGGTTTGGAAGATGATTGCGTCTGCCTGATTGAGCTTGTCGATACGTTCTTTTTCTTTTGCATCGGCATCAGCGTTGGCTGCAGCTTCGTCTTTCATACGTTTGATTTCTGCGTCGGTAAGACCACTTGAAGCTTCGATACGGATGCTCTGTTCTTTACCGGTTGCTTTATCTTTGGCAGATACATTGAGGATACCGTTAGCGTCGATTTCGAAAGTAACTTCGATCTGGGGGATACCACGGGGAGCAGGTGCGATGCCGTCGAGATGGAACTTACCGAGAAGTTTGTCGTCTTTCGCCATAGGACGTTCGCCCTGGAGTACGTTGATTTCTACAGAAGGCTGGTTGTCGGCTGCAGTCGAGAAGGTCTGGCTCTTACGTGTAGGAATAGTGGTGTTTGCTTCGATGAGCTTGGTCATCACGCCACCGAGAGTCTCGATACCTACCGAAAGGGGAACAACGTCGAGAAGAAGTACGTCTTTTACTTCACCGGAGAGAACGCCACCCTGGATTGCAGCACCTACGGCTACTACTTCGTCGGGGTTAACGCCCTTAGAGGGTGCTTTACCGAAGAATTTTTCTACAATCTGCTGAATAGCGGGAATACGAGTTGAACCACCTACGAGGATCACTTCGTCGATATCAGCTGCAGTGAAACCGGCATCGCGGAGTGCGTCTTCGCAAGGTTTGATGGTTGCGTGGATAAGACGGTCGGCGAGCTGCTCAAATTTAGCACGTGAGAGGGTAGTAACCAAGTGTTTGGGTATACCGTTTACGGGCATGATGTAGGGGAGATTGATTTCGGTAGAAGTGGTGCTCGAAAGTTCGATTTTAGCTTTTTCGGCAGCTTCTTTAAGACGCTGGAGTGCCATAGGATCCTGACGGAGGTCTACACCTTCGTTCTTAAGGAACTCTTCTGCGAGCCAGTCAATGATAACGTGGTCGAAGTCATCACCGCCGAGGTGTGTGTCGCCATTGGTCGATTTTACTTCGAAGATGCCATCGCCAAGTTCGAGGATAGAGATATCGAATGTACCGCCACCAAGGTCGAATACTGCGATTTTCTTATCAGAGTTAGCTTTGTCGAGACCATAAGCAAGAGCTGCAGCGGTAGGTTCGTTTACGATACGCTTAACTGTAAGTCCTGCAATTTCACCTGCTTCCTTAGTAGCTTGACGCTGTGAGTCATTGAAGTATGCAGGAACGGTGATGACAGCTTCGGTTACGGTCTGACCGAGGTAGTCCTCAGCTGTTTTCTTCATCTTCTGAAGAATCATTGCCGAGATTTCTTGAGGAGTATATTCACGGCCGTCGATAGCGATACGAGGTGTGTTGTTTTGACCGCATACTACCTTATAAGGTACGCGATCAACTTCGTTCTTAACCTGATCGTATGTTTCGCCCATGAAACGTTTGATAGAATATATAGTGCGTTCGGGGTTAGTGATAGCCTGACGTTTTGCGGGGTCGCCAACTTTGCGCTCGCCTCCATCGACGAATGCAACTACAGAAGGAGTTGTGTTACGACCTTCGCTATTGGGGATTACAACGGGATTGTTGCCTTCGAGTACGGCAACACATGAGTTGGTTGTTCCTAAGTCAATACCAATAATTTTTCCCATGATTGTTGAGTTTTTTATATTGTTGTTTTTATTATTTTTTTTCGTTTTGCCTATATTAAAACAAATCTTGTGCCAAAAAAGTTTCGACTGACAAACTGTCAGTATACACCCGTTACTTGGCAAATTTGCCTAAAATTCAACCAAAAATCCGCTTTTATTTGTTTTATAAAAAAGAATACTGTAATTTTGCAGTACTTTACGCAACATCTATGGGGTTGACTGGTTTTGACAGCGTGTAGAAGTGGTGTGTAAGCGTGCAGAGCTTTGAGGTCTATGCTCTTTAATATCAGGTCTCGACCAATTTAAATGGCGAAAACAATTACGCTCTTGCTGCTTGATTGAAGTACAGTAGATCAGCTTAATCGCCGCAACAGTTGCAGCGACAAGACATCGCCCGATTGTCCTTTTTCCGAGACGGATCGATATGGCGGTGCAGGTAAATCGGAAATAGGAAGTTGAGCGCCTCGTAAGCTTCCGAAATTTTAGAGGATAAGGCTATGGTTGGTAGTTTCAGGCCTGCCACAGCTCGAAAATTAACTTGAAACTACGCACGTAGAAAGCTCATTAGTTCCGCGTTTGGACGAGGGTTCGAATCCCTCCAGCTCCACTCCGATTAGTTCTAACCTCAACATATTAAAGGTTAGAACTTTTTTATTTCCGCTTTTCCTTATTGAAAAATGGGGAGATGTATCGTTCTCCAAATCGTTGGCAGAGTTCCCAAAAATTAGGAACGAATAGTGTGCCGAATAGTGCATTGACTGCCATCCCGAATACCACTGCTGTGCCGAGTGATATGCGCGATTGAGCTCCGGCTCCGCTCGCAAAAAGCATTGGTAGTACACCCAATACAAAGGCTAACGCTGTCATCATAATCGGTCTGAATCGTACTTCTCCGGCGTTGAGGGCTGCTTGACGGATCTTTTGACCGCTTTTTCGATAATCCATTGCATATTCTACTATTAAAATCGCATTTTTTGCTGCAAGTCCGAGTAGCAATATTATACCGATTTGTGTGTAAATAGATATACTTTGATTCATAATCAAACATCCTACAATTGCGCCTAGGATTGCTGTTGGCATAGCTGTTATAACTGCCACCGGATCGGTAACACTCTCATATTGTGCCGCAAGAACCAATACAGTTACTACTATTGCAAGGATAAATACAAACGAAACAGTCGTACCAGATTGTGTCTCTTGGTACGCAGCCCCGGTCCACGCATAGCCATAATTGGTGCCGACGGCTCCTTTTACGATTTCTGCCATTGCCTCAATCCCATCGGCAGAACTTACTCCATGAGCCGGAGTCGCTGTTATTGCTGCCGTTCGATACGTGTTGTAGCTGTCGACGGTAGGTTCGCCCATACTTTGTGTGATTGTTGCAAAGGTTGAGAATGGTACCATTTTACCGTCTGTGTTACGTACGGTGAGTTTCATAACATCGTCGATATGACTGCGAGAAATGGCATTTGCAGCGATATTTACTTGGTAAACGCGCCCGAATTCTACGAAATCGTTTACGTAAGCACCTCCCATAAAAGCTGATAGGGTAGAGTAGATGTCATTGAGCGTAAGGCCTTGAATCTTCGCGCGGTTGCGGTCGATCGTGATAGCGTACTGGGGCACTGCTCCCTCGTACATTGTTGTTACCGACGCTATACGAGCGTCTTTGTCGGCTTCACTTTGGATAGCAGCAATAGCTTCCTTTAATTGCGAAGCTCCAAGATTGTTAATGTCAAGAAGTTGCATCTCCAATCCCGAAGTTAAGCCAAGCCCGGGAATCGCCGGCGGATTAAGTGAGAAGCAGATTGCTTCTTGTATATTATTACCGATTTCGTTGGCTTTGGCAACTATTGCATTAATACCTTCTTCGGGCGATTTTCGCTCGTTCCATGGCTTGAGAATTACGAATAGTGAACCGTTATTCGAGGTTGAGCCACCGCCCATAAACGACATTCCGCTCACGCCCATCACATCTTTTACGCCGGGAATTTTTCGTAATTCGGCTGATAGTGTTTGTGCCACTTTATCCGTGCGGTCTAGAGATGCTCCTGTTGGCAACTGTATGGATGTTAAGAAGTAACCCATATCTTCATTGGGTACGTAGCTCGTGGGCCATTTCAAGAATCCGAAGAATGCGAGTCCGGTTAACACGAAGTACAGTACAATCGCCACCGCGGGGCGCTTGAGAAAACTTCCAACTACTCGCATATACACTCGTTGAGTAGCTCCGAAACCACTATTCCACCATCGCCAAATTATAAATTTACTCGCTTGTTTCGGGCGTAAAAATAATGCACACATTGCCGGTGTAAATGTTAGTGCGTTAAAGCCTGAAAAAGCTGTCGAAACAGCAATCGTAAGAGCAAATTGTTTGTATAGTTGTCCGGTGATACCGCTTACCATTGCCGTCGGGAGGAATACTGCAAGCAATACGAGTACTTCGCCGATTACCGGCCCTTGAAGTTCTACCATTGCTTTTTCTGCTGCTTGTCGAGGACTTAATCGTCCTTCGTCTAGCAGTCGAGCGCAATCCTCAACTACCACAATCGCGTCATCTACTACGATAGCTATGGCGAGCACTAATCCGAAAAGCGTCAATGTGTTAAGGCTGAATCCGAGTAATTTCATTACTGCTAATGTGGCAATGAGCGACACTGGTATTGTAAGCATCGGTATGATTGTGGCTCGCCAATTTTGCAGAAATAGCAAAATTACAAGCATTACGATTATCGTTGTCTCTAAAAACGTCAAAAGTAATTCATCGATGCTAGCAGTAACAAATTCGGTGGTGTTGAGCAATATACGGTAGTCTATACCGGGAGGAAAGTATTCTTTGAGTTCTTCTAATCGTTTTTCACATTCTTTGGCTACATCGAGCGCATTGGCTCCCGATAATTGACTAATACCAATCATCGCCGCCTGTTCTCCGTTGACACGGGCAATCTGTGTGTAACTTATCGATCCAAGGTCGATTGTTGCAATGTCTTTCAAATGAAGAATACCGCTACTACCATCTGTTCGAAGAATTATGTTGCCAAATTCTGTTGGGCTCTGGAGCCTACCATTAGCTGTCAAAGTATATGTAAAAGCTTCGTCAGTTGGTGCCGGTGCTGCACCTACCGATCCTGCCGATACTTGCATATTCTGCGATGTTATTGCTGTTATGACATCTGATGGAGTGATATTTCGTTCGCGCATCTTATTAGGATCTAGCCAAATACGCATAGAGTATTGACCGCCTCCGAAAACCCTTACATTTCCAACGCCTTTTAGGCGTGCAAGTTCATCTACAAGATTGAGTTTCGCATAATTGCTGAGATAAAGTGCATCATATCGCTTCGGATTGTTACTCTGCAATGCTATAAATAGAATTTGATTGGCCGCTTGAGAGCTTACTTGTACCCCTTGCTGCTTCACTGCAGTTGGCAATTGTGCTTCGGCTTGCGATATAAGATTCTGTACTTTAACCGAAGCTTCGTCGGGGGCGGTTCCTTCCTCAAAAGTGATAGTAAGGCTATATGACCCATCTGAGCCCGACGACGAACTCATATACATCATTCCTTCGACGCCATTGACTTGCTGCTCGATAGGAGTACCAACCGTTTCTGCTACCGTTTGTGCATCTGCGCCCGGGTAAGTTGCGCTTACCATTACTGTCGGTGGGGTGATGTCGGGATATTGCGCTACCGGTAACATATTTAGTGTAAGGGCTCCGGCAAGAACCATCGCCACTGCTATTACTATAGCGAATATCGGGCGGTCTATGAAAAATTTCGAAAACATCGTCTATTGTATCTTGGGGTTAATTGTCATTCCGTTGCGTACTTTTAGCAAGGCCGTAGTTACATATTTGTAGCCCGGTTCGATTCCCGAGGTTACTACACGCATTGTATCATCTACGAGGTTGCCGATTTCGACGGGCGTGTATACTACTTTATTTGAGTCGTTTACAATGTATAGATATTTTCCAAGTTGGTCGGTACCGAGCGAAGCATCGCGTACGAGCATTGCGTGCGGTTCTACTTTATAAGGCATATGTATAGTGCAGTACATACCGGCTCGTAATTCGTGCCATATATTACGGATTTTTGCATGGATAACAAGTGTACCTGTCGAGGTGTCTACATTTGGTGCCATATATGTAAGATCGGCTGTGTATGTGTGCGGAAGTATTTCTTCGAATGTAATCGGTATTGCTGTATAGTCGATTAAGTGACGATTATTCGGGTTCTCGAACATCCGCATAAATGACGCATCTTCGATTGCAAAGACTGCCACGACTGTTGCATCGTCGTACACTGTCGCAAGTGCAACAGGCGATCCAGAACCATTGACGTATGAACCGCCCGAGTATCTACCCGTTGTGATATGTCCGCTGAACGGTGCTGTTATCGTGCAATATCCCAATTGTTGCCGTGCATTTTCAAGTCGTGCTTGAGCACTAATTACTGCCGCTCTGCTCTGATCGCGTGTATTCTGTGCATCTGCAACTTCCATCTTCGATACAGCTCTGCTTTCGTATGCTTGAGCTACGGCTTTATAGTGCTGCTCGGCGTACTCGTTTTGACTTATTGCAGTACTGAGTGCAGCCTCTGCTTCGGATACATCGTTTTTTATGTCGGGCGCATCTATTGTGAACAGAATTTGACCTTCGTGTACGTAGTCGCCACCTGTATATTTTGCTTTTGATATGTATCCGTTGACGCGACAATAAACGTCGGCTTGACGGTCGGCGTTAAGTGTCCCGGGGTATTCTTTATAGAGTGTAACAGAGTCTGTTAACACATCCGACACGTCGATATCCGGTACTTGATTTGCATTTCTAACCGACTTTTTATTATTGGTGCAACTGCTTGCCAATATTATTGCAACTATTATGTATATCCATCTCATTGTCTTTGTGTATTTATATTGTACCAAAACCACCACCTAGTGCCACATAAAGAGTTACTAATGCTCCAAGTGCTTCGCCTTGCGCTATGAGCAACGAATTATTATAGTTAAGCAAACTTTGTTGTGCCGTGGCAACATCGGAGTAAGGTGATAATCCTTGTGTATATAGGTCGAGACTCAGATATAGAAATTCGCGAGCATTGGCTGTTGCCTCATCATATTCTTCAATTTGACGAAGACAATTATGGTATTTTGCCAACGCATTACTTACTTCGTTATAAGCGTTTATGACGATACTATTATAGTTGGCTATCTGTGCTTCCATCTCTTCGCGTGCGGCTGCCACATTGGCTCGCCGTGAAAATCCATCAAATAGTGTCCACGATAGAGTCGGTGCTATCGAATAACTAAATGTATTGTCGCTAAACAAGTCTCCGAGACGCTCTGCACTTACGCCGATATTTCCTTCAAGAGTCAATGTGGGTAAAAAATCTTTCTTGGCTATACCTACAGATGCTGCTGCCGATGCTAATTGACTTTCGGCTGCGATTATGTCGGGTCGTCGTCGTAAAAGTTCTCTCGGAATACCGGCTTGAACTATTTGCCGATAGTCGGGTAGTGCGCTACTACTTGACAACATTCCTTCTATTTCTGTTGCATAATGGCCTGTAAGTAACGCTAATGAGCTGATTGCCGTCGAAATAGATGTCTCGAGCTGTGGTATTGTACCTCGAATACTATACAACTGTGCTCGAGCCTGCGCCAATTGCGGTTTTGCTCCCAAGCCGCAGTCGTAACGAGCTTTTACGAGTTCTGTTATTGAATCTTGTACAACTGCATGGCGTTCTGCCACCGCTAATTCAGCCTGCCACACTCGCAGTTGGATATATGTCGACGAAATCTTCCCGGCCATACTCACCATTGTCCCGATCCAGTCGGCTCGACTAGCTCGATATTGAGCTTTGCGTTGGTGCACGGAGTTAGTTACTTTGCCGAAAATATCGATTTCCCAACTCGATGAAGCCCCAAAAATCCAATTATTTTGGTTAAACCCATCCTGATGTCGACGGACGTAACTGCCGCTGACATCGATAGTCGGATAGTAAGCAGCTCGTGCTATTGCAATCTGTTGTGATGCCGCTTCCATTCGTCTGTATGCCATTGCAATATCGTAGTTTGCATCTTCGCCCATCCGTATGAGGCTATCCAGTACAGAATCGTTAAAACGCTGCCACCACTTATCATCGCTTGGCAAGACTTGCTCAGCGTTTGATATGTACTGCCAACTGTCGGGCAACTCATTGCGCAACACTTTTTCTCGGGCATTTACTTCTAACGCAAACACAATTAATATGATACAAAATAACTTACGCATTTATTGGGCATTTTTTTAGATATCGTCATAATCGATTGTTTTATCATTGATAACGATTCATCCATCATAATGGTTCATGTCCATTTTTAGCTAAACATTCCTAGCTAAATAAATGTCATTTATAATCTTCCCTCTCTCCCTAATCTTTTCCCCGCAAAAGAAAAATTCTACAATCA
>CAZYYV010000072.1:0-8532 GCA_964651295.1 uncultured Bacteroides sp. | reverse complement strand
CGTATCTTTGCAGTCCAAATTTTTAAGGTAATCCATAAAGTATCACATAGTTAAAATTGAGCGCATCCCTTATCTTTAACACCCGTGCCACACAGCCGCCGTTAGGTCTATCAGTGGCACCAATTGTAGCATTATTGGGCTTTCTAGGAGCAGTTTTGGTTTTCGCCGGAGCCGGCGCTATATCTGATTATAGTCAAATTGCGCTACTCTGCGGAGCAGTTCTATCGTTAATACTGGCAGCATGGTGTGGAAGCCTCAACCGTCGAGGTATGATTGTCGGACTCCGACGAAGTGCACAGCAGATACTTCCGGCAGTTCCGATGCTCATCTTTATCGCTATGGTATCTACCACATGGATGCTAAGCGGAGTAGTGCCCGTACTTATCGATTTCGGCTTGCGTATCCTCAACCCCACTTTCTTCCTAGTCATCACCTGTGCCGTCTGTGGTGCTATATCGGTGCTAACCGGAAGTTCATGGAGTACTATCGCTACTATCGGAGTGGCTTTTATGGGCATTGGCACTGTTATGGGCTTCGAGCCTGCATGGGTGGCCGGAGCTATCATTTCAGGAGCATATTTTGGAGATAAGGTATCGCCATTGAGCGACACAACAGTTGTGGCATCATCGGCATGCGGCGTCGACCTATTCTCACATATCCGCTACCTCTTGATTACCACAATACCTTCAATGCTGATAGCCCTTATCGTCTTTATCTGCGCCGGATTACTAATCGACCCTAATGCCGAAGTAGCCTCTGCCGATATTCAGACTCAATTAGCTGCCACTTTCAACCTCACTCCGATGGTACTTTTCATCCCTGCGCTTACAGTATCACTAATTTTACTTCGCACCAATACACTGCTCACCCTTTTCTGTAGTGCAATTTTCGGACTCGTCGGCATATTTTTCTTTCAACCCGGCATTGTAGAAATGCTCAATACCGATGGTATCCCCTCGATGATTATTGACCTACTTTGGGGCGAAACGGCCTTTACTACCGGCAACGCAACCTTCGACGATCTTGCTACCACATCGGGCATTACGGGTATGCTCCCCACTATAGCACTCGTACTCTGTGCTATGCTATTCGGAACGGCGATGATTGGAACCGGTATGCTCTCTCGCATCACCCACACCCTCACACGCAAGATTCACACACGCGTTGCCATTGTTAGCAGCACCGTAGCAAGCGGTCTTTTTCTCAATAGCTGTACCGCCGACCAATATCTCTCCATCATAATAGGCGGAAATATGTTCCGCAATGCTTACCGCCGAGTCGGCCTCGAAGCCCGCCTACTCAGTCGCACGCTAGAGGATTCCGTGTCGGTAACCTCTGTACTCATTCCATGGAACTCATGTGGTGTAACCCAATCGGCAGTTTTAGGAGTAAGTACCCTAGCGTACCTACCTTACTGCGTTTTCAACTACTTATCCCCAATAATGTCGCTTCTCATCGCAGTTAGCGGTTTCCGAATCCACCAAGCAGCACATGCTAAGGATCGACACAAACGCCATAAATAATCACTACTTAAAATGAAAAACTTAGTTGTAGGAATCGGAGAAGCCCTTTGGGACGTTCTTCCAGAAGGCAAGAAAATAGGCGGAGCTCCAGCTAATTTCACGTATCACGTATCACAATTCGGAATTCCGAGTTGTGTTGTCAGCGCTATTGGAGATGATGAACTTGGTCGCGAAATTATCGATAATTTCAATACTAAAGGACTCAAACAGCAAATTGCAAAAGTACCATTTCCGACCGGTACAGTACAAGTAGAGGTCGATGCAGCAGGCATACCTCAATATGATATAAAAGAGAATGTAGCGTGGGATAATATCCCTTACACAGACGAACTAGAAGCGCTTGCACAACAAACAGTAGCTGTTTGTTTCGGTTCACTAGCTCAACGTAATGAGGTATCGCGCACCACTATCAACCGCTTTCTCGATGCAATCCCCCAAACCGACGAAACGCTTATCGTTTTCGACATCAACCTACGCCAACACTTCTACACTCCCGAGATATTAACCGAGTCAATCAAGCGCTGCAATATTCTGAAGATTAATGATGAAGAACTCATAACCATCAGCAATATCTTCAACCTCCCTATCGACAACTGTAAAGCAGCCTGCCAAGCAATCATTGAGCGATTCGACCTTAGTATGCTTATCCTAACGTGTGGCACGTTTGGTAGCTACGTATTCTCAGGCGAAGAAGTTTCATTCCGCCCCACACCAAAAGTAACAGTAGCAGATACAGTCGGAGCCGGCGACTCATTCACGGCAGCTTTTGTTGCTTCAATTCTTAAAGGCAAGAGCATTTCAGACGCTCACGTTGCAGCAGTTGAGACATCAGCCTTTGTCTGCAGTCAGTATGGAGCAATGCCAAAATACAAACGCTAAAGCATGAGCTGTTAATATATGATGAAAAGGTGAAGACTTGAAGCCTTCACCTTTTCGTTATATCCATATTTTATCTTTCGATTACATAACGTTGAGCACTTGCTCTTTGATCTGCTCGAGTAGGTCTTTCATCTTCACCACGATGGCTTGCATCTCGGCATGATTGCTCTTAGACCCGAGAGTGTTGATTTCACGTCCCATTTCCTGAGCGATGAATCCGAGTTTTTTACCTTGCCCGGGAGCCGATGCATTCATAGTTTCTATGAAATACGCGAGGTGCTTTGCAAGACGCTGTTTTTCTTCGTTAACATCAAGTTTCTCGATGTAGAAAATCATTTCTTGCTCAAGTCGTCCCTTATCATACTCCGCTACCGGTATTTTGCTAAGACCGTCTTCGATACGAGCACGAATCTTTGTAACGCGTTCTTTTTCGAATGGTTCAATTTGGGCAAGGAGGTCAGCGATAGCATCGATACGAGCAGCGAAGAAGCGTTCGAGAGCTTCACCTTCAGTGCGACGATGTGCCATAAGACCATCGATAGCGGTATTCAGAGCAGAATTTAGCGCAGCAGCGTCGTCTTCGTCAGCAGTGTCGGGTACAACGGTCTGAAGAGTGTCGGGGAAGCGAAGAAGGACCGAATACCAATCAGATGGCTCAGCGATGCCTAGAGCAGCCGAAGCATCGAGAACTTGACGATGATATGCTTGAAGAGCCTCAACGTTAAGAGATGCAGAAAGCTGAGCTTGTACCCCTGGAGCAGCTTCAGTGGCGATTATTACGTCTACTTTACCTCTCTCTAGTACACGAGCCACCGACGAACGGACTTCAAGTTCACGTTCGCGAAAACAATAAGGTATTCTAACGTTCAAATCCATCTGTTTGGAGTTGAGCGATTTAATCTCTACGGATATTTTCTTATTAGGAGATTCGACAACAGCCTTGCCGAATCCGGTCATTGACAACAACATGGCGATGTAAAAACGGCGCGTCCACCTTTTTGACTTCCTCGCGCCTATTGGTACGGTGGCGTGCATATTTCAATGCACGGGCAAATGCAAAATTACAAAATATCCACATACGAAAATCTATTTTCACATTAATTATTTCAATTAAGCCACAACTTGTGCCATTTAGGATAGTATTTCATCACTTCAAAGCGAAATATTTTTGCATCCTTTTATGCGATATGTCGGCGATTTTACCTATTTTTGCCGTAAAGATTGATATTATGGCAACAATACTAAATATAGAGACCTCCGGCACAACGTGCTCAGCAGCATTGACCAGCGATGGAATGATTGTAGCACATCAGGAGGACTTCAATGGGCGCAATCACGCCACCTTACTTAGCGGATTTGTAAAATACTGTCTCGACTATGCCTCCGACCACGAACTTAAACTCGATGCCGTAGCCGTAAGCCTCGGCCCGGGTAGCTATACGGGTTTACGAATCGGTCTAAGTGAAGCAAAAGGATTGGCCTATGCGCTTGATATACCTCTTATCGGGATCAATACCTTAGAATTATTGGCGACACGCGTTATGTTTTCGTCGGATCTGATTGAGCCGGATTCAATATTCGTGCCAATGATTGATGCACGCCGAATGGAGGTCTACACAGCAGCATACGACTTTGCACTCGAGAGTCATCTTGCCCCACAGCCTCTTATCTTGGACGAGAATTCGTATGCCGATATTCTCGCCACCGGTCGTCCGATACTCTACTTCGGTAGCGGAGCAGAAAAGGCTCAAGAAATATTTAAAGCACATCCGCAAGCACAATATGTGCCGAATGTCGATGCAGTTGCAGTCGATATGATAGCATTAGCCGACCGAGAATATGCAAAAAAGCAATTTCTCGATGTTGCATACTCTACTCCGCTCTATCTTAAAGATTTTCAGGCAACGACACCCAAGAACAAAGTGCTATGACATCAGAGTTTCAAGCCGATATAAAAGCAGCTATCGATGTGCTACGTCGAGGAGGAGTTATCCTCTACCCAACCGACACTGTTTGGGGGTTGGGCTGTGATGCGACAGACTCTGCAGCCGTTAAACGTATCTTCGATATAAAACGCAGGTCAGACGCCAAAGCACTAATCACGCTTGTTGGCTCGTTGGCACAACTTGAACGTACCGTAGATTGTATTCCGGAAGTAGCGTATCAGCTCATCGAGTATTCGGAACGTCCGACCACAATTGTCTATGATCATCCAGCCCCGACGGCTCGTTTAGCACCTGAATTAATTGCCGAAGACGGAACTATTGGAGTTCGAGTTACTTCAGAGGAATTCAGTAGCGCGCTTTGTCGAAATTTCCGCAAGCCGCTAGTTTCTACTTCGGCAAATATCAGCGGTCAACCGGCCCCCGGAGTATTCGTAGAAATTTCACAAGAAATACTCAACGCAGTCGACTACGTTTGCACCAGCCGTCGCGACGAAACGCCCGGAAATAATAAGCCGTCGTCGATTATTCGCTTGTCGGAAGGCGGACTTTTCAAGATTATACGTTAGTCTAGGATGATGAAGAGTCAGAGGTCCAAGCAACAAATCAAATATATGGCAGCCGATTTTATAATGGTTGCCATAGGGTGGTTTTGCTTCAATGTCTTTCGATTCTTCACGTTACCTATCGTATATAGCTTTGGTTCGCTCTCAGCGTTCCTGCTAAGTCCACCTGTGGTATTAGGACAACTAGCGGTGCCCCCAGCGATGGTGATTCTATATGCTATATCCGGATCATACAACCGCTCCGATATCTTCTATCGCTCTCGTTTAGACGAACTAATCAACACGATAATCGTGTCGTTTATCGGCATGCTTGGTATCTATTTTATAGCATTAGTTAATGATAATATCAACGAGCGAGTAACAAACTACGAGTTGATGACAATGCTTCTGCTATGTCTTATTATACCGACCGAACTTATTCGCTATCGGCTTACAGTAGCTTGTGCTCGACGGATACGCAGCGGCGAATATGCTCTACGAACGTTGATTGTGGGTATAGATCCAAGGTTGAATAGTAAGTTGAAAAAGATAATCGAATCTCGATTTAATACCGGACTGAGTCCTGTTGCATGTGCTGATTTCGATGGAGAAAGTGATGCAGATACAGTTTTCGATCTACCCATCTATCACGACATAGATGTCAGAACGATCTGCAAGGAGCAGGATATTCAAGCTATAGTGCTGCTCGGGAGCGGAGATTTGGCACGGTCGGGCAAGGTTATAAATGAATTATATCCGCTCGAGCTACCGCTCTATATTACGCCAGACTTGCATAACTTGATGACGGCTCGCCCGAAGTTTTCAGCGGTGAATACAGAGCCATTGGTAGATATCAGCAACGCACATATCTCACCAGCAGCTGTAAATCTAAAACGTCTAGGCGATATATTCTTATCGACGCTTGCATTGATTGTACTTATGCCTATTATGGCAATAATAGCGATAATAGTAAAGTGTGATTCAGATGGACCAATATTCTACCGTCAAGAACGTATCGGCTATCATAAAAAGCCATTCAATATCATCAAGTTTCGCAGTATGCGCACTGATGCAGAAAGCAATGGACCAGCACTAGCGAGCGATAACGATCCACGCATCACCCGATTCGGACACTTTATGCGCAAGTATCGCATCGATGAATTGCCCCAATTCTGGAACGTCCTTAAAGGAGACATGTCGCTGGTCGGACCACGCCCAGAACGCGATTATTACATCCGTCTCATTTTGGAACACGTGCCATCAGCCAGCCTTATCCACCAAGTTCGTCCCGGAATAACGTCGTGGGGAGCAGTACGCTATGGCTATGCCTCTAATCTAGAAGAAATGATTGAACGCGTTTACTTCGACCTTCTCTATATAGAGAATATCTCATTCGGAGTAGACCTTAAAATATTATTCCATACAGTAAATACCGTCATCAGAGGACGAGGAAAATAAAACTCTGCAGGTTCTAATAGGTAAAATAGACATGTCTACCACCGTTCAAGCAACTACGCTTCGAAGCCGACTACGAGAAGGGTTCTTCAACTTTCTTCAGTGGCGCGAAAAACATATCAAAGAGCGCACTTTCGTGCTAGTTCTAGCACTTTTCGTGGGCATATTAAGCGGCCTAGCAGCTGTCGTTCTGAAGTTTTTGATCCACTACATATCCAAGGTACTAACAGCCGGTGTAAATCTAGAGTCGGGGAACTATATCTACATTCTACTTCCGGGTATCGGTATAATCATCACCGCCCTTTATGTGAGATATGTTGTTCGAGCAGATATCAGCCATGGTGTAACACAAGTGCTGTACTCAATTTCGCAGAAAAAAAGTCGATTAAAGCGCCATAATATGTATTCATCGGTATTGGCATCATCTGTAACGATCGGATTTGGCGGGTCAGTCGGTGCGGAAGGTCCAATAGTATTTACCGGAGCAGCAATCGGCTCAAATCTCGGGCGGGCATTTCGAATGTCTCCACGAATACTAATGCTATTAGTTGGTTGTGGTGCGGCCGCCGGTATCGCCGGAATCTTTAAAGCCCCAATCGCGGGTATGCTATTTACTATCGAGGTACTAATGCTCGACCTAACCGCAGTATCCGTAATGCCCCTCCTTATAGCATCGATTACGAGTACAACTATTGCGTTTGTATATACGGGCTCGGACTTCGAATTTTTCTTTGCACAAACTGAAAACTTCTACACGTCGCGCATTCCATATGTAATCTTACTTGGCATCGTTAGTGGTTTTGCATCGCTCTACTTCACTCGCGTGATGAATATGATGGAAAACTTTTTCCGTCGTTTTAAAAACCGCTGGTTAAAAACGCTCATAGGCTGCTGTATATTGTCGGGATTGGTGTTTCTCTTTCCGCCACTTTACGGTGAAGGTTATAGCTCAATAGAGGGTCTTCTAGCAGGTGATCCGTCGTCGATACTCAATGGTTCGCTCTTCTATGGCGATCGCAATCAAGTGTGGTTCCTAGCCATGTTTATCGGCTTGATTATCGCGACCAAGGCATTTGCGACATCAGCAACAAATGGAGGCGGTGGTGTTGGTGGAACATTTGCACCTTCGCTATATGTAGGTTGTCTTACGGGGTTCCTATTTGCCTTTATCATCAATAATCTAGGAATCATCGAACTATCGACAAAGAATTTTGCCTTAATTGGCATGGCCGGAGTTATGAGCGGTGTTATGCACGCACCACTGATGGCAATCTTCTTAACCGCAGAACTTACAGGCGGCTACGACTTGTTTTTGCCGCTACTAATTGTCAGCACGATATCGTATGGTACAATAAAGGTATTTGAGCCCTACTCAATCTACTCGATGCGTCTTGCCAAACGCGGCGAATTGCTGACCCACCGCAAAGACCAGGCGGTGCTTACATTGCTTAAGATTAATAACGTAATCGAGACAGACTTTTTGCCCGTTTATCCCGATATGACGCTTAAAGATATGGTGGACACTATTGCCAAGAGTAAGCGTAACTTATTCCCTGTTCTTAATGAGAACCGCGAGCTTGTAGGTATAGTCCTCCTCGATGAAATCCGCAATATCATGTTCCGTCCAGACTTATATCGTCGAATGAAGGTAAGTACTTTTATGTCGATGCCACCTGCCAAAATCGAAGTAGGCGAAAGCATGGACCAGGTAATGAAAACCTTCGATGATACTGCCGCATGGAATCTTCCTGTAGTCGAAAACGGCAAATATGTAGGCTTTGTATCGAAAAGTAAGATATTCAACTCTTACCGCCGAGTACTACGCCACTATTGCGACGACTAATCGACCTAGTAGGCCAATCGGATTTCTCTATCACATTTTTAGGGATTATAGCATCGCATAGCATTATCTCGCGATCTGCTCAACGCAGGTTTTCGACGTCTGATACACGGGGCGGACTTGTCTGACGTGTCTGACAGGGGACGGAGGCGCGCTTTCCCAAATTTTTCCAAAATGTCAATGTACTCTTGCTGCCGATTTGGCTTTTAACCGCGGGGGCAGCTGCCGCTTGGGGGAGTACGGCTTCGCCGTACTCGTTTAGAAGTTTAGGGTTTAGGAGTTTAACATTTGTAGGTGGGGATTCTTCCTCTTCTTCTGCGGGGGCGAGGTAGACAACGTCGATGTAT
>CAZYYV010000071.1:0-8591 GCA_964651295.1 uncultured Bacteroides sp. | reverse complement strand
CAACAATCTTTTTCAACTATCGATATTACTATATCGATATTTTTTGTAATTTCGTGGCAAAATTAATCCACAAAGAAAATGATGTTTCTATATCGCATATATCAGATATTCATAGCAGCCCCCCTGCTTTTACTTGTTACCCTATTGGCAACTCTTACTATCATCATAGGTAGCATGCTCGGCCTTGGCAAAGCCGTTGGATATTGGCCCGGACATCTTTGGGCTAAGATTTTCTGCCTCCTTACATTTGTTAGGGTCAAAGTTAGCGGGCGCGAGAATATCGATGAGAATACTTCGTACGTTTTCGTTGCCAACCACCAAGGCGCATACGATATTTTCACTATCTATGGCTACCTCTGCCACAATTTCCGTTGGATGATGAAGAAGAGCCTCGAACGGATTCCGCTCGTTGGTTATAGCTGCCGTGTGTCGGGACATATCTACGTCGACAACTCAACCCCTTCGCGCACTCGCCAAACAATGGAGACCGCCGAAAAACAGCTCTCGGGCGGCATGTCGGTGGTAGTTTTCCCCGAAGGAGCTCGTTGCCGCGATGGCAAGATGCATCCCTTCCGCCGAGGCGCATTTATGTTGGCAGTTGAATTCGGACTTCCAGTTGTGCCCATCACTATCGACGGAGCTTATAAAGTAATGCCCCGAGGGACAATTCTGCCACGCCCCGGGGTCATTAAACTTACTATTCACAAACCTATATATGCGCCTGAAGGCGGAAAACACGACTTACCGACTCTAATGTCGGAGTCCTACGCCGCTATCGAATCGGCACTTTAGGTCAACGCGCCATCTGAGCGGCCGTTTGTAGTAGTTCCGAGAGGCTCG
This sequence comes from uncultured Bacteroides sp., assembly GCA_964651295.1. Classification (GTDB taxonomy): domain Bacteria; phylum Bacteroidota; class Bacteroidia; order Bacteroidales; family Muribaculaceae; genus CAG-873. Next base: position 7,751 of record CAZYYV010000071.1, on the reverse strand, counting down.
GATGAGCACTCACCATATTTTCGGCTAGATGCGTTACTGTGTACGCAGCATCAATTGCTATAGCTGCTTCAGCAATCAAGTCGCCTGCATGGGCTCCAACGGCTTGACAACCTACAACGACACCATCTTCTTCGCGATAGACGAGTTTGATAAGCCCGTCCGTACTGCCTGATGCTTGAGCTTTTGCATTCGATGAGTATGGTACTTTCGCGGCTTTCAAGCCATCGGCATCGGAGACTGCAAGCCCGACCGATGCACATTCAGGGTTGGTAAATACTACCGACGGGATGACTCCAAACGAATCAGCCACACCGACCACAACACGAGCCTGTGCAGATGCAGCATGAGCAAGCATACACTTGCCATTGACATCTCCGATAGCATAGATACCCTCAGCCGACGTTCTAAAATGCTCGTCGACATCGATAAAACCTCGAGAAGTGAGAGCAACGCCGACTTCTTCAAGACCTTCCGGCAATACAGGACGACGACCGACAGCGCTTACAACCAGGTCGCATTCGAGAGTTGCCTCTTTGCCCTTTACTTCATAGTGGACGGTATGGTCGGCATCGACAGCAGTTACTTTTGCTTTGGTGACGATCTTGACACCGCGACGGGAGAGATAAGAACGCAGACGTTTTGCCACTTCGGCATCAAACCCAGGCAAAACTTCCGCACAATACTCAACGACCGTTACCTCTCTGCCGTAAGCAGCGATAATCGATGCAAATTCGAGTCCGATAACGCCTCCGCCAACGATGGCGATACGGTCGGGTAATGTCTCACGGCGTAGGAATGCATCGCTATTCTCGGTATATTCGCCTCCTTGAGCCGGGAAGGGTGCCGGAGTAGACCCCGTAGCGATAATAATCTCCGAAGCTTCATAGATATCGCCATCGACAATCACTTTCTGTCCTGCTGCAAGGCGTGCTTCACCATTAATAACATCGACATCGGCAAGTAGTGCAGCCACATCGTCGCGCAACGCGCCCACAACTTCGCCGGCACGAGCTACAGCCTTTGCATAGTCGGCAGCGACATTTCCGACAACAACTCCGAATTCCTCGGCTGCGGCAATTTCGCACAACTTATCAGCAGCGGCACAAAGGCACTTTGTAGGCACACAACCGCGATTGAGGCAAGTACCACCAAGTTTATCCTTCTCCACAAGCGCCACCTTACGTCCCTTTCGAGCAGCTAAGGCAGCGGCCTCGTATCCACCGGGACCGCCACCTATAATTATCAAATCGTACTTCATACGATTTTCAGTTTAAAGCGTTAAGCAAACTCGCATAATTCACGATAGGATTCAGCGCCGCCTCATCTTCATCGGGATGTGAAATCGGAGTAGAGTAGGGCGCATTCTTCACTTTGTCGGGATTAGCCGAAGCATCTTTAGCAATTGCTCGCATTACCTCTATAAAGGCATCGAGAGTATCACGCGACTCTGTTTCGGTGGGCTCAATCATCAACGACTCATGGAAGAGCAAGGGGAAGTAGATGGTCGGAGCATGGAAACCATAATCGAGCAACGCTTTAGCCACATTAAGAGTTGAAACACCGGTCGACTTATCTCGCAAACCGTCGAACACAAATTCGTGTTTACACGGACCTTCGATAGGTAGTAAATATAGGTCTTTAAGCGAATGCATAATATAATTCGCATTGAGAGTTGCCAACGGACCGACTTTCGAAAGACCTTCAGAACCCATCGAAAGTATATACGCATACGCCTTAACCAATACAGAGAAGTTACCCAACCACGAACTTACAAATCCGAATGCATCTTCTCCACTCATAACATCAAGAGAGCCGTCGGCAAGTTCGACCACACACGGATTTGGCAAGAACTGCTCCAAGCCTTTTCGTACGCCAACCGGACCAGCACCCGGGCCGCCACCTCCGTGGGGAGTCGAGAATGTTTTATGCAAGTTGATGTGCATCACATCGAATCCCATATCGCCCGGACGAGCCACGCCAAGCATCGGGTTGAGATTGGCGCCATCGTAGTAGAGGAGGGCACCGGCAGCGTGGACAGCTTCGGCAATCACAGGAATATTGCGTTCGAACATACCCGTAGTGTTAGGATTTGTCATCATCACGGCAGCAATAGTATCATCGAGTTTCGACTTCAAGTCGTCGACATCAACAGTACCGTCGGGCAGACTCTTCACTTCCACAATTTCGAATCCTGCCATTGCAGCACTTGCGGGATTAGTTCCGTGAGCCGAATCGGGCACAATCACTTTCGTACGCTCGTTATCGCCATGAGAAAGATGATACTGACGAATGACCATCAACCCAGTATACTCGCCATGAGCTCCGGCAAAAGGATTAAGAGTAAACTCGTACATACCGCCAATCTCGGCAAGGCATTTTTCGAGTTCACGATAGATTCTTAGCGCCCCTTGAACGGTCGATACCGGTTGTGCCGGGTGGAGGTTGGCAATACCGGCGCGAGCCACCATCGCTTCATTTACTTTCGGGTTGTACTTCATTGTACACGAACCGAGAGGATAGAAACCGGTGTCGACACCGAAATTATTATTGCTTGAGTTGGTATAGTGGCGCACCACAGTAGGCTCATCGACCTCGGGGAGGTCGAGAGGCGATTGGCGGAGCAAGGTATCTGGCAACGCGCACTCAACGCCATAGTCATAGTCAGGCAGACTGTAGCCCTTACGTCCGGCGTGCGACAACTCGAATATAAGCGGTGAATATAGTTTCTTATTCATATCCTACAGACTTTTGACAATTGACACATAGTGATTAACATCAGCAGGCGAACACATCTCCGTAGCAGCTACAAGAAGTCGGCGTTCGCTGAGACGAATACCACCCAAGATTCCTTCTTTAGCTAAAGCATCGAGGACCGCATCAGTAGTAAGGTCGCCAAGGGTCTCGATTACAAACTCATTCAGATATGGGCGAGTCGGATACGCCAACTTCATCTTACCCGTAGCCTCCAATCCGGCAGCAAGGGCATGAGCGGCACGCATACCTATATCGTTGACCTTACGAAGACCTTCGGCACCCATCAAAGCAAGATACATAGCAGCATGAAGAGTCATAATACCCTGATTCGAGCAGATATTCGATGTAGCTTTTTGGCGGCGAATATGTTGCTCACGAGCCTGAAGAGTAAGCACAAACGAACGACGACCTTCGGCATCTGTTGTGGCACCGACGATTCTGCCGGGCAATTTACGCATCAACGCCTTGCGACAACATAGGTAGCCGAGCCCGGGACCGCCATAGTTGAGAGGAATACCGAGCGATTGAGCTTCACCGCAAGCAATATCAGCGCCCCACTCGGCAGGAGAGCGAAGTACTCCGAGGGCCGACGCCGGAGTATTGACTATAAACAATGCTTTCTGTGCGTGGCATTGGTCGGCTACGATACTTAAATCTTCTACAATACCGAAATAATTGGGATTTGCCACCACTACGGCAGCAACATCGCCATGCTTGAGCAATTCGCCAAGTGTACCGAGACAGATAACGCCATCTCTCTCTGGTATAACATCGAATTCGATATCCGGGCCCGAAACATAAGTAGCACAAGTCTCAGCCACCGCAGGGAGAAGGGTCGACGAGAGCAGTACACGGCGCTTACGTTTTGTCGAATTCACCGCCATCAGCACGGCTTCGGCTGTTGCTGTAGCACCGTCGTACATCGATGCATTGCACACATCCATACCTGTAAGATTGCACATCATACTCTGATACTCGAATATATACTGAAGAGTACCTTGAGATATTTCAGGCTGATAGGGTGTGTATGCAGTCAAAAACTCCGATCGGCTCAACAACGACGGAATCACAGCCGGAGTGTAATGGTGATAGAAGCCGCCTCCGGCAAAAATTGTCATCTCCTTATTTTGCGCAGCAATATCGGCAAAAAGACGGTCAAGTTCAGGTTCGCTCAACGCCTTAGGCAACTGATATGGCTTTTTCAAACGCAGTTCTGCAGGCACATCGGCATAAAGATCGTCGAGCGACGAAGCACCACACGTTGCGAGCATCTGCTGAACGTCCTCCTCGGTATGAGGTAGGTATCTATGATAACTCATAGGCACAAGGTATTAATGCTGTTGAGCGCAGAATTCGTCGTAAGCAGCCTGATCCATAAGGCCGTCGAGTTCGGCGGGATCATTGATTCTCACCTTGATGATCCATGCTTCAAGAGGAGCATTATTGATGAGTTTGGGATTATCGGCAAGATCTTCATTCACTTCGATAACTTCGCCCGACACGGGTATGAAGAGGTCAGAAGCAGCCTTACGACTTTCGACTGCACCGAATTCTTCACCGGCTTCGAATTCGTCGCCTTCTTCGGGCATATCTACGTAAGTAACAGCGCCAAGCTCTTTAGCAGCATATTCAGAGATACCTACGAGGCCTGTTTCGCCTTCTACTTTGATGTATTCGTGTGAGGGAAGATAATAGATTTTCGACATAGTAGTTTATTTTTTATAATTGGGAGTATAGAAACGTTTTTTGATTACAGTAGCAGCAACAGTCTTGCGACGTATTTTCACTTGCACTTGGCTACCAAGAGTGCCATAACGAGCGTCAATGAGAGCCATCGCAATATTTTTGTCGAGTGTAAGTGAGTTATAACCGGTGGTAACATATCCTATTACAGCACCGTCGAGGTCGAGCACTTCGAAACCGTGGCGAGCTGTAGCTCCGCCTTCGAGTTCAAGTCCTACCACTTTCTTAGCAAGCCCTTCGGCTTTCTGCTTGCGGAGAGCGTTACAACCTATAAATTCATCGGGTTTGTCGAGTTTCACAAACATTCCAAGACCGGCTTCGAGTGGTGTAATTTCATCAGTGAGTTCGTCGCCATATAGAGGTAGACCAGCTTCAAAACGGAGCGTATCGCGGCATCCGAGACCGCACGGAGGCACTCCGGCAGCCATAAGCAGTTTCCACATATCCACGACTACACCGGGAGCCGCGTAGATTTCAAATCCGTCTTCGCCCGTATATCCCGTACGGCTAACAATAGTGCCGTCATCGAGGGTTTTAAAGGTATAGAAACCGAGATCGGAGCCATCGATACCAAGCACTTCAGCCATTACTCGTTCGGCATCAGGACCCTGAAGGGCAAGCTGACCAAAGTCGGCACAACGGTCGGTAACTTTCACATCGAAGCCGGCTGTATGACCGTTAATCCACGCAAGGTCTTTATCGACGTTAGCAGCGTTGATAACGAGCATATACGAATTATCGTCTTTACGATACACCAGAAGGTCGTCTACCGTTCCACCGTGTTCGTTTGTCATCATGCCATAGAGTGCTTGGCCGTGATGCATCGTCGACACATCGCCAGTGAAGATATGATTGACAAACCGAACTGCATCAGCACCGTCGATATCGACTTCGCCCATGTGCGACACATCGAATAGGCCAACGTGGGTGCGCACCGCCTTATGTTCGGCATCAAGTCCTTCGTATTCAATCGGCATATCATAGCCTGCGAAGGGCGACATCTTAGCACCAAGCGCGATATGACACTCGTGCAAACACGTCTTTTTGATTTCTGTTTCCATGGATACTATAATAAGTTTCGTTTATATTAGTAATGAGATAAAATCATCGTGAGTGAGCCCGGCAACTGCTGCCGAAGGATTCGTTTTCGCCACAACATCGCTTATCGCCTGTAGGTCGTATGAAACACCCCTAAGTGTAGCTATCAATGCCTCGACATCCCCAACCACGAAATAGTCGCCTTTCAAGTCTATATCGGCAATGGTGGTACCTGAAGATAGTAGAAGAGTAACATCAAATTCGCCAACTCCTTCGATGCGACGATGACGCGTCAATACATCTCCGCGTACACTATCAACCGACTGAGCTGCAATGCGTATATACTCAGGTGCATAATATCGCTGCTCAAGTGCTTCAATTCGTGCTATATCATCAGCAGAGACAACGAGCGGGTCGCCATCACACAGAAATTCGATAGCATACTGCCCGAAATATTCAACCGACAGAGTCATTCCTTCCGCCTTAAGACAAGTAACGTGCGACTGCACCGACTTGACGGCTTTCGACTCTAGTTTCGACCGTGAGGGAGTAATAGCCTGAGACATCCGTGCCAAATCGACATCACATAGCATTGTGCCGTGAACAATCGATCGCTCTGGTAAATGATAGTAAGCATTACCGGCTACTTTGCGGTCGCCGATAAATATATCATTGCGACCCGTGGCGTGTGCATCAAAACCGAGCGAACCTAACATTCGAGCTACCATCGAAGTATAGCGGCTAAACGTCGACGCGACAGAGGTCGACGGTGTGATATACGAAAACATCCAATTATTCATATCTGCGTACACACATCCGCCTCCACTACGCCGACGGACCACATCGATACCTTCGTCGCGGCAGAATGCCAAATTCACTTCTTTTTCGATATCTTGATTACGACCGCAAATCACCGTTGGCGCGACTCGCCAAGCAAAGAAATACTCATCGGCAGGCAGACTGCTTGCGGCCCATTCCTCCATGGCGAGGTAAAAGGCCAAGCGTCGAGGCATATTATCTGATAGCACCAAGTGCTTCATAAGCGGTTTATTTTTTAAGGTCCCCAAAAGTAAGAATAAACTTTCAATCTGCAAGCACTCCGAGATTTTTTTAGCAGAAAAAATTTGCCGGCAGTTCGATTTTATTGTCGGGGTGGAAGTGCATCTATCAAAGACCAATCACCCCGTTCCCGATATTTGCGACCATTTACAAGGACGCTACCCGAAAGATTTTAAGTTCGTAGGGTGGCACCCGTTCTGCCGTTGCATCACCACTTCGATACTCGACCTCTCTAGCAACCCGAAGCAGATTGAGAACGTGCCTAACAACTTTACAAAATGGGTTGAAGATAATCACGAACGAGCAAAAGGGTGGGCGCAAGCTCCGTATTTTATTCGCGATAATAGGAAGTACGTTGGCGAGTTTGTAACCAATACTTACGACCAATACGAGAAGAAATTTACGAGAGCACACAAAACAAAGCCGGCAATGGAAATGGCGAACAAGGTGTTATCAAGCCGATATCCTCAAATAGCGAACACTGAACTCGCAGCAATATATCACTACACAAGAGGAGATTTGCCCGCATCCCGTCACCTAAACAATCAACTACGAAAAGGCAACCCGAAAGAATTTAATATTGCTTTCGCGACGTTAATGGAACGAGGGCTACAGCAGATTAAACCTGTAGCCACAACGACCTATCGAACAATAAGGTTAAACAAGACGCAATTAAAAAATTGGCTTGAAATGGCTAAAAATAAGTCTGAAACAATATTTGATGGATTTACTTCAACTTCCTTTAGCCGTGATATTATTGAGAATTTTGCAAAGAATAAAAAAGGACGCAAAAACAACGAAAACGACATTATGCTTATCATCAAAGGCAAGAACGGACACCCGATTGAGAATATATCGCAATTCGGCACACTCAACAATGGGCTACCGAATCAACGAGAAGTGGTGTTCAGCCACGGCACTAAGTTTAGAGTAATCTCACAAAAGCAGATTACGGGGAGCGTGTGTAAATACGAATTTATTCTTTGCGAGGAGTAATAACCCTATAATCATATATCCCGGTACCGTCATATTCTTCGATAATCCAACGCATAAACATCGGGTTATCTTTGAATTTTTCTAACTCGGCTTGTAATTCGGCTTCTTTCTCCTCGTCCGTCATCGGTTCAATCGTATCATCATCAGGAAGACTATCGAGA
>CAZYYV010000070.1:0-9508 GCA_964651295.1 uncultured Bacteroides sp. | reverse complement strand
GCTGCGTGGCGGTTAGGCGCTTGCGTTGGAGTATTCGACGAGATTTGAGCACTTTGTATAGTTTTGATGCAAAGGTAGGGAGTGCCCAATATGTTTGATTGTAGAATTTTTATTCGGCGGGGAAAATGATTAGGGAGATGGAATGATTTTTTAGATGTCTATGAATAATAAACGAGCCGCGAAATCGCGGCTCGTTTATTATTCTTCATCCTCGTTGATAGGAGGAGGAGTTGGTTCAGTTGGTAGCAGCTCAGCATCAGAGTTATCGCAATCTTTTTTAGCGAATAACTCATCGGTACGTGAAGTCCATTTACGAGGGCCGAATATTCTCTCGACATCTTCTGTAAATATAACTTCTCGAGAAATGAGAGTGTCCGCAAGGTCGTGATGACCTTGAGCATATTCAGTAAGAAGAGCTTTTGCACGTTCGTACTGTTCAGAAATGATTCTCGACACCTCTTCGTCGATGATTTTTGCACGATCGTCGCTATATGGATTTGTGAACATGCTAGATTGGCCCGACGAGTCGTAGTAGCTAAGGTTAGGCAGGCGGTCGCTCATACCATAATAAACGACCATAGCGTAAGCCTGTTTTGTAACACGTTCGAGATCGTTAGCCGCACCCGTAGAGATGTGGCCAAGGAACAGTTCTTCAGCCGCACGACCTCCAAGAAGAGAACAGATGTCGTCGAGAATGACCTGAGAAGGAACTATCTGACGTTCTTCCGGTAGATACCACGCAGCGCCGAGAGCTTTACCACGAGGTACGATAGTAACTTTCACAAGCGGATTACCATAACGAAGATGCCAAGAAACCGTAGCGTGTCCGGCTTCGTGAACAGCAATAGAGCGTTTTTCGTCGTCTGTGAGTATCTTATTACGTTTTTCGAGACCACCAATAATGCGATCGACAGCAGCGTTGAAGTCGACGCGTTCGACTTTTTCTTTATTGTTACGAGCAGCGATAAGAGCAGCTTCGTTACAAACATTAGCGATATCAGCGCCAGAGAAACCTGGGGTCTGACGAGCGAGTAAATCGATGTCGAGGTCTTCGGCGGTTTTGATTTTACGTAGGTGTACTTTGAAGATTTCGACGCGGTCGGGGAGGTCGGGGAGGTCGACATAAATCTGACGGTCGAAACGCCCCGCACGCATAAGAGCTTTGTCGAGGATGTCGGCGCGGTTTGTTGCAGCAAGGATAATAACACCACTGTTTGTACCAAAACCGTCCATTTCGGTAAGAAGCTGATTAAGCGTATTTTCGCGTTCGTCATTAGCGCCCATGCCGGCATTTCTGCCACGCGCACGGCCTACAGCATCGATTTCGTCGATGAATACGATACATGGAGCTTTTTCTTTAGCTTGACGGAATAGATCGCGAACACGCGAAGCACCCACACCGACAAACATTTCGACGAAGTCGGAACCGGACATAGAGAAGAACGGTACGTTAGCCTCACCTGCAACAGCCTTTGCAAGAAGAGTTTTACCGGTTCCAGGAGGGCCTACGAGAAGTGCGCCCTTTGGAATTTTACCGCCCAGGTTGGTATAACGCTGTGGATTCTTGAGGAATTCGACGATTTCTTCGATTTCAGTCTTTGCTTCGCTAAGACCAGCAACGTCGTTGAAAGTTACTTTATCGGCATTATCCTTATCGAAGAGCATAGCTTTCGACTTGCCAACGCTGAAAATGCCACCACCACCGGCGCCGGCGCTACCACCGCCAGACATACGTCGCATAAGGAAAATCCAAACGCCAATTAGCAGAACAAATGGAAGGAGCGACCAAAGCATACCACTCCAAGGACTGCTTTGCTCGAAGTCGACATCACCGGTGAAAGCACCAATTTGGCGCCAATACTCGATTTTTTCCGAAAGTTTGTCGGCCGATGGGATATTTGCTTCGACCTTAGCTTGTATATTTTCGCCGGGATTGAAATTAGTACCTTTGAAAATCGCCGTAGCCAAAGAGTCGGTAAGATATCCTTCGACCATTTTCTTGTCGGTCAAGACAATAATTTTCTTGATACCGTGGTCTTGCTCGACATATCGCTCAAAAGCGGAGTATGACACTTCACGCGTAACAGAGTTGTTGTCGAAGTATAAAATGCCACCCAAGAAGAGCATCACAATCACGTACATCCATACAAGGCTGAACTTAAATGGACCTTTCTGATTGTTTTGGTTGGACTTATTATTCAACGGATTGATTGGCATAGTGAAAAAAATTAAGAGGATGAAGAGCGAAGACCATTAATCAAGGTCGGCAATGTGCTCGATACGAGCATCGGCCCAAAGGTCTTCGAGATTGTAGTGTTGACGGGCTTCGGGGACGAAAATGTGGACCCAAATTTCGCCAAAGTCCATAATAACCCATTCGCCAACGTTCTCGCCATCGATAGCGAATGGCTTAACACGTGAATTTTTGAGTACGTATTCAGCTACGCAGTCGGCAATAGCAGCAGTCTGAGTAGTAGAATTACCTTCGGCAATTATGAAAGTTGAAGCAGCTGCGCTTTCGATAGCGCTAAGGTCGACGATAGTTACGTTATGTCCTTTACGTTCGTGAATACCTTCTATGATAAGAGTCTGTAAATCCTTGTTTGAGGTCATTTATGGTTTTTCTTTAAATTATATGCAAAAGTACGGAAATTTATCGGTTCAAGTCGGCGAGATTTGGTACGATATATTTATTTAACACTTAATGAGCTGCAAAGGTTGTTACTCACAATCGATAGCAGTCGCCGGATCGGTAGCAGCTGCGACACGAGCCGGAATTATTAATATCAACCAAGCGATGACTGCAACTCCAATGTTAAGGAGAAGAAATGCCCAAGGCTTGATTTCAACCGGCACGGCTGCGAGATAGTACATATCGGGGTCGAGCGGGATAATTTGCGAGTACTTCTGAACCAATAGAAGCCCTATGCCTAACACATTACCAAAAATCATGCCAAGACCGACGAGTCGGAGTCCCATATCGACAAAAATATCGCGAACAACGCTTTTTGACGCACCTAAAGCCCTGATTACGCCAATCATACGGACACGTTCGAGTATCAAAATAAAGAGACTCGACACGAGTGTAAAACCCGCCACTGCGAGCATTAGAATGAAAATAACTGTCACGTTTGTATCAAGTAGAGCCAGCCAATTGATATACAACGCGCCAGTACGAATGACCGTATCGACGGGATAGTAGTCGTTAAGATTGCCATGAGCAGCAGCGTTGACAAGCACGTCGCGGAGATGCATAGCCGTCGGTTCGATATCTTCGTATGCCAGCCCACGGATGTCGATTCGTCCAGCCGAAATACTATCAAGCCCCACGACCTTGCGCAGACCACGCAAAGAGGCATAAACAACTGTATTATCGTATTCTCCAAAATTAGATTGAAAAAGTGCAGCAATAGTATGGCGACGCATTTTGACAGCACCGTCGACTATAAAAGTAGAATAAACACGGTCGCCACAATTCAAACCAAGACTCGTGGCAAGAGTCCGCGACATGACAATGCTATTATCGCACGAATCAGCGGCATAGTCGGGCCACTCTCCTTCGACAATGTTAGACCGTTCGAAATCGAAGTGCCCATCGGGACTTTGGCCCATAAAAACTACGCCTTGGAAATTTTCGTCGGTTTTGAGCATACCCGGTTGGCGAAGAGACAGACGCAACTCGGCTTCAGGAGGTAGCGCAGAGCGAACGATGCTGTCGAGTTGGGGAGTCAATGTAAGGCAATCAGAATCAGCGGTCGTACCAATTGGTGCACCGACGGTAACCTCAGCATCAAAACCGATTAATTTGGCACGTATTCCCTCTTTAAAACCAACCACAATGGCAAGAGTGAACTCCATGACAAGCACAGCTAAAGCTACACCAGCCACAGCAATGACCACAGCAGTCGGACTGCCGGTGCCGTTACCACCGAGGCGAAGTCGTCGAGATATCCAATGACTAACATTCATAATACCGACAAAATTACAAAAAAAGCCTTAGAGGAGCAAAAAGATAAGACACTCTTATTTAAAATCCTTTTAAATAATTGCATAATTCGTATAAAATAACGAACTTTGTGGCCGAATAGCAACGATAGATGAAATTATCAGAATTAAAGACCGGTCAAACCGGTATTGTATTGAAAGTACATGGCCACGGAGCCTTTCGCAAGCGCTTGCTTGAAATGGGCTTTGTAAAGGGCCACTCGGTATCTGTGCTTTTACACGCACCACTTCACGACCCGATAAAATATAGCATACTCGGATACGAAGTGTCGCTTCGCACATCCGAAGCCGACCTAATAGATGTAATCGAGATAGATTCTGAAACTGCCGCAGCAAACGAAGTACACTCAAAAGAATCACCAACAATCGAAAGTGATTCGGAAGTGCATCGAATATTCAACCATGAGCGCCACATAATCAATGTAGCACTTATCGGCAATCCCAACTGCGGTAAGACATCGCTTTTTAATATTGCCTCCGGTGCTCGGGAGCACGTAGGCAACTATAGCGGCGTTACGGTAGATGCCAAAGACGGTCATTTCATCTATAAGGGTTATCGATTTAATATCATAGATTTACCCGGCACATACTCACTCACTTGCTATTCTCCCGAAGAATTATACGTGCGTCAATATCTGCGTACTCAAACGCCTGACGTAATCCTCAATGTGGTCGATTCATCGAACTTGCAGCGCAATCTGTATCTCACCACCGAACTTATCGATATGGATATGAGTATGGTGATTGCGCTCAATATGTACGATGAAGTGCGCGAACATGGCGACCAACTCGACTATGAAAATCTGAGTAGGATGATAGGAGTGCCAATGGTGCCTATCGTATCTAAAACCGGCGAAGGTATCGACCAACTATTCGATACCGTTATCGATGTATATGAAGGACACGATGAAGTAGTCCGTCATATCCACGTCAACCTGGGGACCGACCTCGAAGCGGCTATCCGTCAGTTGGTGGATATGATTAAGGCAACTCCAACGACTAGCAAACACTTCTCACCTCGATATATGGCAATCAAGCTACTCGAAGGCGACCACGAGATTGAAGAAGAAATCCCGGCAACTTTTGAGGCAGCCCTGCCCGAGAAACGAGAATGCGGATGCCAATGTTCGACTCCGGTAGAGAAATGCCACCGGAAGAAGAGTTTGTGGCGCCGATGGATGTCGCATGGCGACTGCTGCGAATCATCACCATCGTATATTGTCGACCAGGATTGGCGCGAACATGTGCGCAAAGGTAGCGACAACCCGATTATCTTGCTTCGCGATAAATTGCGAGGTCGGATAGAAACACTACGCGAAGAAGAGATTTCGTCGATTGTAGCGGCCGAAAAGTATGGATTCGTTGCCGGTGCACTAGCAGAAACTTATATCGCCGGCCCGAAACACCAAGCAAAGGCAACTCGTCTGCTCGATAAAATTGCGACTAATAAGTTGCTCGGCTTTCCGATTTTCTATGCTATAATGTTCTTCATCTTTTGGGCGACATTTGTCGTTGGCCAATATCCGATGGAATGGATTGAGAATGCAGTAGCGTGGCTTAGCAATGTTACCGACCATCTTATGCCCAATGGTCCGCTTAAAGACCTTGTATGCGATGGAATTATCGGTGGTGTTGGAGGAGTAATCGTATTTTTGCCTAATATTCTAATCCTCTACTTCTGTATCTCGTTTATGGAAGACAGCGGATATATGGCACGAGCTGCATTTATTATGGATAAACTGATGCACCGCATCGGCCTTCACGGCAAGTCGTTTATACCCTTAATCATGGGATTCGGTTGCAACGTGCCAGCAATATTGGCATCGAGAGCGATCGAGAGCCGATCAAGCCGCATTATCACCATACTTATCAATCCGTTTATGTCGTGCTCGGCACGTCTGCCGGTGTATGTACTTCTAGTGGGTACATTCTTCTCAGCTCATGCGGCATTGGTATTCACCGGACTATATTTCGGAGGTATCTTGGTAGCAATATTTACGGCTCGTTTGCTCCGCCGTTTCCTCTTCCGCAAAGATGAGACACCGTTTGTAATGGAGTTGCCCCCCTATCGCGTCCCCACCCTCAAAGCATCATTAAGCCATACATGGGGCAAAGGAAAACAATACCTTAAAAAGATGGGGGGAATCATCCTCTTTGCGAGTATATTGGTATGGGCACTCAACTACTTCCCCCTCAATCGCGAGAATCACGCACCAGAAGATATTGTAGCAAGCGGAGTTGTCGATGATTCGAAAATTGACCCATCACGCGATTCATACCTCGAGATGCTCGGCAAGGCTATTAACCCGATAATGCAACCGCTCGGATTCGAGTGGAGAGCGTCGGTAGCAGTGATTGCCGGTGTGCCTGCTAAAGAAATTGTTGTATCGACTCTTGGCGTACTATATACCGATGATGAAGAAGCAAGCGACAGCCGTCTTGGAGCACGTCTAAAATCTGAAAATCCGATCACTGGCAAACCAGATTTCAGCCCTGCTATAGCTCTAAGTTTCTTAGTATTCATACTACTCTACTGTCCCTGCTTCGCAACAGTTACAGCTATTGCTCGCGAGACACATTCTTGGGGATATGCCGCATTTAGCGTTATATATAATACAGTTGTAGCATGGGTCGCAGCCTTTACAATTTATCATATAGCTTTGTGGATTATGTAATATCAGCGTTAAAAAACGCTGAGTGCTTTGCAGTTTAAAGCATTATGGTTAACTTTGCCATCACTATGAGTACCACTGATAAACAGGAATTACTTGACAAGCGCTACCTTCGCATGGCCACCATTTGGGCAGAGAACTCTTATTGCCAACGACGCAAGGTGGGCTGCCTTTTAGTGAAGGACAAGATGATTATATCCGACGGGTTCAACGGCACCCCAGCCGGCTTTGAAAACGTCTGCGAAGAAGAGTCCGGTCCCACAAAGCCATATGTACTTCATGCAGAAGCAAATGCAATTACCAAAGTAGCTCGGAGCAACAACTCTAGCGAAGGTTCGACACTATATATCACTGCATCGCCTTGTCTTGAATGTTCGAAGCTCATCATTCAAGCAGGTATCAGCCGAGTGGTGTTTAACGACTTCTATCGTCTTTGCGATGGGATTGAGTTGCTCAAACGTGCAGGTATCGAATGTGTACACATCGAAGACTTATCCAACGATTAATCTACAAACATGTCAAAAGACCGTAAATATATGCTTTGGCTGCCAATTGTGGCGGTCACCTTTCTTATAGGCGGATTGTGGGGCGGAGTCTACCTTGCAAATACCGGACGCGACTCAATAGCACGCCAAAAACTTGACGAAGTTTTCGGTATCATAGAGCAAAGCTACGTCGATGAAGTGGGGCTAGATAGCCTTGTCGAGCTCGCTATACCAGAGATGCTTGCCAACCTCGACCCCCACTCGTCATATATCGCAGCAGCCGACCGAATGGCGGCTAATCGCGACCTCGAAGGATCGTTCTACGGCATCGGTATCCAGTTTCAGATGATGAACGACACACTTTATGTCGTTGAAGTAATCTCCGGCGGAGCTGCAGAAGAGGCCGGAATACTTGCAGGCGACCGTATCGTCGAAGTCGATAGCGTCAATATTGCCGGTAAGAGCATTTCAAATGAAGAAATATTCAGCATGTTGCGCGGACCGGAAAACACAAATGTAGTAGTCAAAGTAAAGCGCAACAACTCAGCAAGCCTTTTGACATTCGATCTCACTCGTGGAGTGGTACCTGTATCGCCTATCGATGCGTCGTATATCATCAACGATTCAATCGGCTACATTCGACTCGGTAAATTCTCTGAAAATACTTATCCCGAATTTCTCAACACCCTTGCTCAACTGCGCTACGATGGAGCTAAATCGTATATTGTAGACCTCCGCGGCAATGGCGGCGGATATATGAACCCTGCAGTGCTCGTTGCCAACGAGTTCTTTGGGCCCTCACACCTTCTTGTAATGACCAAAGGACGCAACGTGAGCGATAATAACGTGCTCTTCTCGGACGGGACCGGCGACTTTACAAGCGAGCCGATAACAGTTCTTGTAGATGAATTTACAGCTAGTTCAAGCGAAATCTTTGCAGGAGCGATTCAAGATAACGACCGCGGACTTATTATCGGTCGTCGCACATTTGGCAAAGGACTCGTACAACGAGCATTTGAATTGCCCGACTCAAGCGAATTTCGACTTACCGTGCAACGATACTACACACCATCGGGTCGTTGTATCCAAAAGACATATAAACCCGGCCATAAAGGCGAGTACGAAACAGAAATCTTCGACCGCTATGACCATGGCGAAATCTTTACAGCCGATAGTCTTAAAGTAGACTCAGCACTTATCTTCCACACCGCTTCAGGACGGTCTGTATATGGAGGCGGTGGTATCATCCCCGACATCTTTGTGCCCTCCGACACTTCTGGAATCACATCATACTATATTAAGGTGGCAAACGCCGGCCTAATTCGCAATTTTGCGTACGAGTATGCCGACCTCAACCGTGAACGTCTCAACGAAAGCCGAAATACGTCAGAAATGCTTTCGATGCTACCCGGCGACCAGATATTACTCCAGTCGTTTGTCAACTACGCATCATCAAAAGGTAAAATAGCACCCCGTTGGTATTACATCAACATCTCAGCATCGCTTATTGTGAACCAAATCAAAGCGCTTATAGCTCGCGATATCGTAGGACTTGACGGATATTTTGAAATCGTCAATAGTACCGATCCGGTGGTTATTGAAGCCGTAAAACAAATACAAACCGGAGGCGCAGCATTTCCTTTGACTCCAAGTGCGATAGATGAATAAAGCAGATATACGAAAGCAAATCCGCGAACTAAAAAAGCAACTTGACGATAAACAACGTCAAGCCGCAGCCACTCGTGTATTTACCAAGCTCGAGACTTTAGACGACTTCCGAAAAGCCGAACATATACTCGTATATCACTCACTACCCGATGAACTGCCGACAATCGATTTCATCAATCGTTGGGCAGATCGCAAGCGCCTCTATTTGCCGCGTGTAAATGGCGATGACCTTGACATACTCCCCTATCGTCCTAGCCATACGCACCAAGGAGCTTTTCAAATCGAGGAACCCGATGGCGATGACTTAGTTGATATTGCCAATATCGACTTGATAATCGTGCCGGCAGTAGCATATGACCGATATGGCAACCGTGTCGGTCGTGGTAAAGGCTATTATGACCGTCTGCTTTCGCGTGCCCATGCTCGCCTTATCGGAGTGTGCTACAGCTTCCAGCTAGTGGATTCTATCGACTCAGATCCGTACGACATACCAGTTGACATTGTCATTGCGGATTAATGTATTAGAAAAAAGTTTGATAATTAGTTAAAGGCATCAATAAGAATAAACGAAGCCCACGAATCGTCGTCAGGGCGTAGAGTCCAAGGGCAAATGCAATATTAAGAAAATGTTTGAAAAATTCGATAGTAGGCGTCGAGAAATTAAGTTTCTCACGCGGT
>CAZYYV010000069.1:0-9613 GCA_964651295.1 uncultured Bacteroides sp. | reverse complement strand
AGCACAACACTTTTAATGTTGGGGTCCTGGGTTCGAGCCCCAGGCGGATCACCAAGAAAAGCCACTCTTTCGAGTGGCTTTTTTCTTTTACATCAATTCATATCTACGGCTACAGTGCAGGGGTATATTTTTCCATCCCTCGAAATTTTCCCAACCTTTATATATATTTGTCGTCATAAAAATCCATTTTGTCGATTTTATTTGCAAGAGGTATCGACGATTTTATATATTTGCAAGCACTATGACACATCTTGAAACAAGTTCGCTTAGCAGCCGCAAGTTTCTCACTCCACTTGCGCACTTTTTGTTCATCATCATATTGTTCGTTTTGCCCGAATTGGTGATGGCAATTGCCATGCCTCACAAATATGGCATCAGTTTTTATCCCGGATTCTATGTTAAGACTCTGATATATATAGCGGCATTCTACCTTAATTATCTTCTTCTAGTCGATCGCACATTAGGTCGGTCTGATGGAAATCGCCGAATTATCAACTTCTTACTTTGGAACTTATTAATAATTGCCGCCGGACTATTACTATCGTACCTTTTATCGATATGGACAACACCTCCGACTCCAAGTCCGCGACGTCGCCACCTACCACCCGAATTTGGTCCCAGGTTCTTTAAACAAGCTACATTCCTCGTGCGCGACTGCGTGATGCTAATTCTCACCATTGGTTTAGCGGTTGCATTGCGCCTATCCACAAAGTGGAAAGACATCGAACGACGCCACCAAGAAATCGTTGCCGAACAGCGCACTATAGAACTCACAAACCTAAAGAGCCAACTCAACCCTCACTTCCTATTCAATACACTCAACACAATCTACGCCCTCGTAGATATTGAGCCTGATAATGCAAAGAAAGCCGTACACCGTCTTTCGGCACTTTTGCGATATATGCTCTACGAGGATGTTACGGCTGTACCACTTCGACGAGAAGTCGATTTTATCGAAGACTATGTGTCGCTTATGCGCCTACGCATAAGCGGTCGTGATATAAATGTCGAAATCGACCTTGGCGACAATGATGATATCGAAGTACCACCGCTATTGTTTATTCCCTTGATTGAAAATGCATTCAAATATGGAACTTCGGTCGAAGACGATACTCCTATAACCATTTCTATAAAAATAATCGACAAAAACATCGTATGCACCACGTGCAATTCGTTTGCCCTTCAACCGTCGCATTATGACGATGAACACAAAGCATCTGGAATCGGGCTTGCAAACCTGCGCCGTCGATTACTCCTTATTTATGGCAATAAAGCGAGTCTAAAAACTACAACTAATAAAAACATTTACAAAGCTAAACTTCTCCTCCCAATTTAAAGAGTAAGATTTATGGAACAATCTACCCTCCGATGTCTCGTAGTAGACGATGAACCTTTAGCAGCAAAACTAATAAGCACTTACGTCGAACGAACTCCTTTTCTTACCCTTGTAGCCGAAGTCCACACTCCTGAAGAGGCTTTACTCAAAGCCACAGAAGCAGATGTAGACCTTATATTTCTCGACATCCGCATGCCACGACTTTCCGGCATGCAATTGGCTCGTTTATTTCCCGCAAACATACGAGTGGTATTCACCACTGCATATGCCGACCACGCAGTTGAAGGGTTCCGCGTAAACGCGCTCGACTACCTGCTCAAACCTGTTAGCTACGAAGAGTTTCTCGAAGCGGCCAATCGAGCTCTACGCGACTACGAACAACGTCTGAATGCGGTTGCTTCTCAGCAAACACAGCAACTAGCTCCGGCAGCAGGATTCCTTATGGTAAAAAGCGAGTATAGACATGTACGTCTGCCAATGTCCGACATTGTTTACGTCGAAGGACTCAAAGATTACATAAAGATATACGTCGAAAGTGAGACTCAACGACCGGTACTCACACTGATGAGCATGAAAGCCATCGAAGATGCTCTTCCGGCTCCTACTTTCGTTCGAGTTCATCGATCATATATCGTCAACCTTGACAAAGTACGAGTCATCGAGCGAAATAGCATCATTATTGCCGGACGATGCATACCCATTAGCGAAAGTTATCGACAACGTTTTTTTTCGCTTCTTGGCGGAAAAGACGTATAATTGATGAAAATTTGCTTCTTACAGTGAAAAATTGTATCTTTGCGGCTTAAATAATTAAAACAAGTAATTACAAAATGACAGAAATGATTAAAGCGACGCTGCGCGATAAAGCGTGGGCGCGTTGGACCGCACTTGTGCTGGTGGCGTTGATGATGTTCTTCGCCTATATGTTTGTCGACGTTATGTCGCCTCTCCAGTCTTTAGTCGAAAATCAGTTGGGGTGGTCTCCCAGTGCATTCGGTTACTATGCCGGTGCTGAGTATATTCTTAACGTATTCGGCTTCCTTATCCTTGCAGGTATTATCCTCGATAAGATGGGCGTACGCTTTACCGGCACATTGTCGGCTTCGCTCATGTTTGTAGGTGCTTGCATTAAATTATACGCTATCAGCGACTACTTTGCCGGGACTGGCCTCGAGCAGTGGCTTTCGTCTTGGTGGGTAGATATGCCCGGTAGCGCAAAACTCGCAGCTCTCGGCTTTATGATCTTCGGTTGTGGATGCGAAATGGCTGGTATCACCGTATCAAAAACACTTGCAAAATGGTTTGAAGGCCATGAAATGGCTCTCGCAATGGGTCTTGAAATGGCTCTCGCTCGTGTTGGTGTATTCGGCATCTTCACTCTCGCGCCACGTATCGCTTCTTGGATGGGCGAGCCCGACGTTGTAGTCCCCGTAGCTTTCTGCACTTGCCTTCTCCTCATCGGCCTTATCTCGTACATCGTATTCACTTTTATGGATACTCAACTCGATAAAGACCTCGCTGCCGACAAGCAAGCTTCTGGCGATACTTCTGATGAAGAATTCAAGATGAGCGACGTTACAAACATCCTCTCTAGCAAACTCTTCTGGGTTATCGCTATGCTTTGCGTCCTATACTACTCTGCAATCTTCCCATTCCAGCGTTTTGCTACTAATATGCTCCAGTGCAGCCTCGGTATGAGCTCTCAAGAAGCCGCCGACATCTTCCGTTGGTTCCCCATCGGTGCTGCCGCGCTCACTCCATTCCTCGGCTACTTCCTCGACCGCTACGGTCGTGGCGCATCGATGCTCATCGGTGGTGCAGTACTTATGATTATCTGCCATCTCACCTTTGCTCTCGTACTTCCTGCATATCCGGCACCTTGGCTCGCATTCACTGCAATTGTCGTTCTCGGCGTATCTTTCTCGCTCGTACCTGCTTCACTTTGGCCATCGGTGCCCAAAGTAATGGACGCTCGTTACCTCGGCTCGGCATACTCTCTCATCTTCTGGGTTCAGAACATCGGTCTTGCACTCTTCCCAATCCTTATCGGTAAAGTTCTAATGTGGTCAAACCCCGGTATCTCCGACCCCATGCAGTACAACTACACCGCTCCCATGCTCCTCTTCGCAAGCCTTGGTGTACTCGCCCTCTTCTTCGGCATTTGGCTCAAAGCACTCAACGCCAAAAACAACTACGGTCTCGAAGAGCCAAACATCAAGAAATAATCAACATTTCGATATCAACACAAAAAAGGCAGCCGATTGGCTGCCTTTTTTAATCGATTAACTAATCGTTTTTAATTTGGGTATTCATACCTTTATTACTAACTTTACTATCCAAAATACAAAGTAAAAGTTGTATCGTATTTATAACGTAAACCAATTGACTAATGTATATTCTTGACGAAAATAACAATACACTCCAACAAGCTACTATTTGTACGTTTAAAGAACTAAACATTGAAGAACGTAGACACCTCCAAGAGTGGATTGCGACAGAGCCTAAATCTCTTGGAGAAGATCTTTTGATTATTCAAAAAGAATTTGATGGTTTTGCCGATACTAAAGAACGCCTCGATTTGCTTGCTCTTGACAAAGAAGGGCGTATTGTAATCATCGAAAACAAGCTCGATGATTCCGGTAGAGATGTTACCTGGCAAGCTATAAAATATGCTTCTTATTGTTCAAGTCTATCGAAACAAGAAATCATAGATATATTCGCCAAGCACCTTGGTGATAGGCAGAAAGCCATTGACAAATTAACTGATTTCTTTGACACGGAAGATCTTGAAGAACTCGAGTTGAATGTGGGTGAAAATACTCAACGAATTTTCTTCGTCGCTGCTAATTTCCGAAAAGAAGTTACATCGTCAGTGATTTGGCTATCTAAATTTGGTCTTGATATAAAATGCTTCAAAGTGACCCCGTTTAAATATGGAGACCGTATATTAATAGACTTTGACCAAATCATTCCTATTAAAGATACCGAAGATTACACAATCAAAATGGCAGCAAAAACGAAGGAAGCAGCACAATCAAATGGACGCTTCAATACTCGCCGTAAATTTTGGTCTTCATTTATTCAGTATAACGCCGACAATAATGGACCATACGCTACATCTTCAGCTGGCACGGATACATGGCTTGGTAAATCTTTAGGTGTCTCAGGTATTACTGTCGATGTCGTTATTACTCGCACCCTTTGTCGTGTAGAATTGTATTTTAATTTTGGAGACAAAGATAAGAATAAGAAGAAATACGATTTCTATTTCGACAAAAAGGATGAAATTCAACTACAGATGCCGGAATTTCCTCTCGAGTGGCAACGTCTTGATGATAAAGTTACTTGCCGTATAAAAACGGAGAAGTGTCTATCCTATATAAATCAAGACGAAACATCTGACGTAATGGATTTCTTATTACGAGGTAGTCTAAAATTTCTTGAAGTGTTTAGTCAATACAATAAACAAATCATCAAAGTATAACTTCAAGGAAACAAGCCGAATACATATATGGCAATATTCACTAAATAGACAAGAAGTCTCTACTATATAAAAAGAGGCAGCCAATCGGCTGCCTCCTAAACTATTAAACTAATAAACTCTTAAACTTCTAAACTCTACTTAGATTCCGAGTGCTTTCTTGACATTGTCGATTTTCACTACTGCGTCGCGGTTGCAGCGGTCATAGTCTGCGAGATCTGCCATCTCATCGTGAACTTCGATGTAGAACTTGATTTTGGGTTCTGTACCCGAAGGACGGATCGATACCTTTGTGCCATCTTCTGTGAAGTATTGGAGTACGTTAGATGTGCAGGGGAAATCGAGTTTAGTTACATTGCCCGAAGGAAGTTCGGTGCAAGTAAGATTTCCATAGTCTTTTACAGTAACGACAGGGCTACCGGCGATTTCTTTGGGAGGATTAGCGCGGAAGTCCTTCATCATCTGCTGAATTTCTTCTGCTCCGGTTTTTCCGGGACGAACTACTGAAATACCTTCTTCGTGGCTGTAGCCATTCTTGAGATAGATTTCTTGGAGCATCTGATTGAAATCCATACCACGGTCTTTAGCCCATGCGCAGATTTCTGCCATCAACGAAATAGCTGAAACCGAGTCTTTATCGCGGCAGAAGTCTTCTGCGAGGAAGCCGTACGATTCTTCACCACCACCGATGTAGCGATCCTTGCCTTCGAGGTCGCGGATTACTGATGCAATCCACTTAAAACCGGTGTAGCAATCGTACATCTTGATGTTTTGATTTTCTGCGATAGCCTTGATAGTCTCAGTAGTAACGATAGTCTTAACTACAAATTCATTGCCTTTGAGGCGACCGAGTTCACGGTTGCGAAGCATGATGTAGTTCATAAGAATCATCACAATCTGATTACCGTTTACGAGCTGATATTCGCCGTTATTGTCGCGAATTACACAACCGATACGGTCGGCATCAGGGTCTGATGCTACTACGAGGTCAGCATTTACCTCCTTAGCCTTAGCAATAGCCATTGCCATAGCCGAGGGGTTCTCGGGGTTGGGCGAGTCTACTGTGGGGAAGTCGCCCGAAGGAATATCCTGCTCGGGTACATGGATGATATTAGTGAAACCATAGTTACGGAGCGAATCAGGGATAAGTTTCACACCGGTACCGTGGATAGGAGTGTACACGATTTTGAGGTCGGCATGACGCTTGATAACCTCTGGGTCGAGTGAAAGGTCCTTGATAGCGTCGAGGAACTTGCGGTCGATTTCTTCGCCGATGATTTCAATCTTCGAGGGATCGCCTTCAAATTTAATTTCTGTTACGCTCTTAATGCGATTTACATTATCGATAATGTTTACATCGTGAGGAGCAATAATCTGAGCGCCATCATTCCAATAAGCCTTGTAGCCATTGTACTCTTTAGGATTGTGCGATGCAGTGATATTTACACCGCTCTGGCAACCGAGTTCGCGGATAGCAAATGAAAGTTCGGGAGTAGGACGGAAACTATCGAAAAGATATACTTTAATGCCATTTGCAGAGAAGATGTTAGCAACAACTTCGGCAAAAAGACGTGAATTATTACGAACGTCGTGGCCTACAACTACCTTGATTTCATCGAGGTCTTTAAACGCTTCGTGAAGATAGTTCGCAAGACCCTGAGTTGCTGAACCTACAGTATAGATATTCATACGATTCGAGCCTGCTCCCATAATACCGCGGAGACCGCCGGTACCGAATTCAAGGTCGCGATAGAAACATTCGATAAGTTCGGTCTTATCTTCTGCGTCGAGCATTCGGCGCACTTCTGCCTTTGTGTCAGCGTCGTATCCTTCGCCCAGCCAAACCTGTGCTTTGGATGTTACTTGCTCTAGAAGTTCTTTATTATTGTCCATGGTTGGTATTTTTGTATAATATTTTTCTTTGTAGGCAAAGTTAGCTCTTTACAAGAAGATATACAAATTTTTCAGCTGGCGAGTTCAGCCCTTTCGCGTTTTTTTAACACGAAATCATTGCAAGAAAATTGGAAGATTGAGAAATGTTGTTTAATTTTGTGGCGTACACATCAGTTTTACTTGGAGTGTACATTAATCTAAATACCCCCAGATATGAAGAAACACAACTTCTATGCAGGCCCTTCGATTCTGAGCGATTACACTATTCAGAATACAGCCAACGCGATCCTCAACTTTGCCGACACCGGTCTTTCTATTCTTGAAGTATCTCACCGTAGCAAGCAGTTCCAAGCCGTTATCGACGAAGCTACTGCTCTCGTAAAAGAACTTCTTGACATCCCTGCCGGATTTGAGGTCCTTTGGCTTGGCGGAGGTGCTTCTATGCAGTTCTGTATGATTCCTTATAACCTCTTGGCCAAACGTGCCGCCTTCCTCGACACTGGTACTTGGGCATCGAATGCAATTAAAGAAGCTCGTCTTTTTGGCGAAGTCGACGTTCTCGCTTCTTCTAAAGACGCCGGCTACACTTTCATCCCCAAAGACTACGAAGTGCCTGCTGATGTCGACTACTTCCACTATACTTCGAACAACACTATATACGGTACCGAAATGCGCGTCGACCCAAAAGTTCCCTGCCGTTTGGTAGCCGATATGAGTTCTGATATTTTCTCGCGTCCAATCGACTTCTCCGGTTACGATGCTATCTATGCCGGTGCTCAGAAGAACCTCGCTCCAGCCGGTGTTACTCTCGTTATCGTTCGTGAAGATGCTCTCGGTCATGTCGACCGTCCCATCCCAACTATGCTCGACTACCGTACACACATCAAAAAAGGCTCGATGTTCAACACGCCTCCGGTACTTCCCATCTACTCGGCTCTCCAGACGCTTCGCTACTACAAACAACTCGGTGGTATTAAAGAACTCGAACGTCGCGACCTCGAAAAAGCTGCAATGCTCTACGACGCTATCGACGACTCTAAGATGTTCAAGGGCACTGTTACCGACCCGGCCGACCGTTCGATTATGAACGTTTGCTTCGTTATGACTCCCGAATACAAAGAACTCGAAAGCACTTTCGTCGACTTCTGCACCAACCGCGGCATTGTTGGCATCAAAGGACACCGTTCTGTTGGTGGTTTCCGTGCATCTCTATACAATGCTCTGCCTCTTGATAGCGTTCGCGCTCTCGTTGAAGCTATGCGTGATTTCGAAGCCACTCACTAATTTTCTATCGATATGAAAGTACTCGTTGCCACTGAAAAGCCCTTCTCTGCTAAAGCCGTCGAAGGCATCCGCGCGCGTATCGAAGCGGCTGGTCACACTTTCGCATTATTAGAGAAATACTCTTCTCCTGAGCAACTTCGCGAAGCCGTTGCTGATGTTAATGCTCTAATCGTTCGCAGCGATATCGTCGACAACGCTCTTATCCAAGCGGCACACGACCTCAAAATCGTAGTTCGTGCAGGCGCTGGATACGACAACATCGACCTTAAAGCAGCATCCGAGGCTGGTGTTATCGTCGAAAACACCCCGGGGCAGAACTCAAACGCTGTTGCCGAACTCGTTATTGGAATGGCTATTATGGCTGCTCGTAATAAATACTCCGGCAATACCGGTTGGGAAATTTCTGGCAAACGACTCGGACTCCAAGCGTTCGGACAAGTAAGCCGCCACGTCGCAAAAATCGCGAAAGGTTTCAGTATGGATATCTCTGCAATCGATCCATATTGTCCTGCTGATGTAATTGAAGCTCAAGGTGTAAAAGTTGCTGCATCTCTCGAAGACCTCTACAGCAACAACGACATCGTTTCGATTCACATTCCCGCAACTCCCGAAACAAAAGGCTCAATCGGTCGAAACCTCATCAGCCGAATGCCTAAAGGTGCCGTACTCATCAACACGGCGCGCAAAGAAGTAATCAACGAAGCCGAACTCGAAGAAGTTCTCGCAGAACGAACAGACCTCAAATACTTCGCTGACGTTAAGCCAGCGAATGCCGACTCTTTGACTGAACGCTTTGCAGATCGTGTTTTCTTCACTCCGAAGAAATCGGGCGCACAGACGGCTGAAGCAAACCTCAACGCTGGTCTTGCTGCGGCTGATCAAATAGTCGCTTTCTTCCGCGATGGAACAGACCGTTTCCGTGTAAACTAACGGATACAAATAATCTTACCAACCGTGGGTATCAATTTTTGGATTGATACCCACGGTTTTTATTGTCCAAAAACACCTCAAACCAAACTCATATTTCCCCGCCGCATAAAAAATCCACAATCATATTTCCCTACGCCATCCTACCTTTGCATCAAAACAAAAAAACACGCCTTAAAAAGTGCTCAAATCACGTCGCATACTCCAACGCAAGCGCCTTACTGCAACGCAGCCCAACTACTCACTCGCATTTACGAAGTGGTTGGGTCGCTCGCTTACGCGCCACGAAAAGGAAGTGATTATGACCCTTGAGCAACTCCGCCAACGCGGAGAAACCGTCCGCATACATATCCACGACCACCATGGCGTCGATTCGCGCGAAATATTGACCGAATACCTTCGTTGGCTCATGGAACTCGAGCCGACCGAAGAAGGAGCGTTCGTTTGCATCACCAAAAAAGAGGCAAAGGAACGCTCTCGTCATTTCCATCGCAAACCGCTCACAAGCGGCCACTGGAAAGTCGATAGTCTCCGTAGCTTTACAGTCAAATTCGCCTTGATGCTCGACATCACACGTTACGACTGGCTCAAACTCGACATCGGTGCCCTCGCACCCTGCATCCCCATTACCGCCCAGAACGCCGCCTTCATCATCCACACCGACCCCGATACGTGTCTCTACATCCCGCCGG
>CAZYYV010000068.1:0-9732 GCA_964651295.1 uncultured Bacteroides sp. | reverse complement strand
AGGCTTGCATGATTCGGGTCAGCAATGTGCATAAAAAAAGGGACGCACAGCGCCCCTTTTTCGTATGTTGTATTCTATTTATTCTTTAGTTCCGTATGCGAGGTCGCCCGCATCACCAAGTCCCGGGACGATGTAGCTGTGCGCGTTTATTTCCGGGTCGATAACTCCGATCCAAAGTTCGGAGTCTTCCGGCATAACCGATTCCAAGTAGTCGATAGCTTTCTGAGACGCGATAACAGAAGCAATATGTACTTTACCGGGCTTTCCTTTAGTAAGGAGCGCACGATAGCTAAGTTCCATAGAAGCACCCGTAGCGAGCATAGGATCGCACAGAATAAGCGTTCTGCCGTCGATTAAAGGCGACGCAAGATACTCGATGCAAATGTCGAAGTTTTCTTTTTCTTTGTATTTTCGATAAGCCGAAACAAATGCGTTTTCCGCGTTGTCGAAGTATCGAAGGAATCCTTGGTGGAAAGGCACACCAGCGCGGAAAATAGTAGCAAGGACGAGCTGTTCGTCCAGGACGTCACATTCGGCATCAACCCCAAGCGGAGTTTTAACCAATTCTTTGCGGTAGCGAAGGTGCTTGCTCAACTCGTACGCGAAAATTTCGCCAACCCGTTCGAGGTTTCTGCGGAAACGCAGCCGGTCGGTTTGCAAAGAAGTATTGCGCATTTCTGCCAAATACTGGCTCACGAGAGAGGGTTGTTCGGCAAAGTTGTGGATAATCATTATAAACTTATATTTCGGATTAAAATAGTTATTCGTATTCGAAGTGGTGTCCAGCGAGCTGCATATTGTGATCGCGGATGAACGCAAGGATTTCGTCACGTTGAACAGAAGGTTCGATGTCAGCTTCAATTCGTTTTAGCGCGTTGAAAACCGACGTAGAGCACTGGTATATGTGTCGGTATGCTTTCGCGATGTCGTCGATTTGTTGTTCTGTAAATCCTGCGTGTTTACGCATCACAATAGCATTGACCCCGTAGTAAGTAACCGGGTTGTGAGCCATAATTACATATGGCGGTACGTTAGAGCTGATACGAGTACCCCCTTTTACGAGGACGAGTTTGCCAATGTGGCTGTTTTCGTGAACAACAACGCTAGACGAAAGGATAACGCCGAGATCAATTTTGACCCCTCCGGCAATAGTAGCACTGTTGCCAATTACGCATTTTCCTTTAATTTCAGAGTCGTGTCCGATATGGCTTTCGGCGAAAACGAAACAATCGGGACCAACAAATGTACCACATTCGAAACCGCGGTTTATGATGACGTGTTCGCGAATGATTGTGTTGTCGCCAATTGTACACGTAGCCTTAGATCCTTTCCAACGGAAGTCTTGAGGATCAGCCCCGATAATCGCCCCTTGATAAATTTTGACGTTATTACCGATAGTAGTACCGCGTATAACCGACGCGTACGGCATGATTTCGCAACCGTCTCCGATTACGGTATCTTTATCTATATATGCGAAGGGGTGTATAGTGACGTTGTTGCCAATCTTAGCGTCATCGTCTACATATGCCAATTTGCTAATCATAGTATTGTAGGTTTTTGGTTGTTCTATGTGCAAATATATGCAATTTTTTAAATACGTTGAACCCCTACAATGAAAAATTAAGCACTAAAGTCAAAAAAAATTTTGATATAAGGAAAATAGGGATGAAAGATTGGGCATATTGGCGTATAGCGCTTCAGCGAAGTCTCTCGCTTGCGTTCGAATGCTCATCAGATAGCTGTGGTCGGATAGTTCTTCAATTCGTCGGCATACAGAGTCGATGCAAGTGCTGCGGTCGGAACAAATTGTAACAGCAGGCGAAGCTATATCTTCGGTGCAACCACCACGGTCGAGTGTAACGATCGGAGTGCCACAAGCAAGAGCTTCTCGGTTTGTCATAGAGTAGCTTTCGGCGGATGAAGGGTTGACGAAAAGAGTGGCAAGAGAGTATTCGTGCGCTAATTGGAGAGGGTCGGAGATCGCACCAACAGATGTAATACCATCCGGTTTTTTGCCTCGAATAGTGCCGATTAGTCGTATTTCGATGTCGTCGGGCAGAGCGCGTCGAAGTTCGCAGAAGAAAGATAATCCTTTAAGGTCAGACCATACGTTAGCAACGCCTATAATGCGCCTCGGTAATGGGTTGGCACAAGGTTTAAAGACGTGTATGTCGACGTCGATTTTAGCCACAGAGCGCGGAACGTCGGCAAGAAAGGAGCGACTTAATTCTCCAGCCAACCAATTGCTAACCGGGAGGAGGTGTAGGTTGGGAACTGATGTAAAATAGTGTCGTTTTAAGTCGTAATTCTTGAATGAGTTATCGCAGAATGCACGAGGATAGCTACGTAACTTGGGGCAGTCGTGGCAATGAGTCGTCCAGAGGTTGCACGGTTCGCCTTCGATTGAGAAAGCGCAATGACCTGTATAGGCCCAACTGTCGTGAAGAGACCAGAAAGTCGGGATGCCAGATTTTCGAAGCCAATCGAAGAGTGTGGGGTAGTGGAGATAGTATCCGTGAATATTATGAAGGTGGATAATATCCGGACTAAATCGTTCGATTTCGGAAATAAAACGCACAGTGGCCCGCTGGCTATATAGTCCTTGACGGTCGAAAAGCCGCGCACCAATGCCGTGGAGATATGAATCGAGCTTGTTGCCGATATGTATGTTTGAAAAACCTTCAAGAGAAGAGTTTCGCCCGGCAGCAATAGCAACGTCATAGCCACGCCGTTGAGCTTCTGTAGCGATAGTACGTATATATGCCGGAATCGACCCTCCTGCAGCTATGGTGTTGACCAACAGAAGTTTCATTGTGCAGGTTCTTCGGGGTGGACGAAGACGTATGCCCCGAGGTCGGGCGCCGAGCCACGATTCATGCCATATCCGTCTAGCATTGCAGCCGTCGGTATGAAGTCGGGATTTGCAGTGCCGATAGCCGGCGATTCGGGCCTTAGGCGATAGTCGAAGATGTAGTCTTCGCGTACGGTATAGTATAGCGGATCTTCGCCCCAGATACATTCGATAAAGTTATCGTCGTCGGTACCGTTGCTTTTAAGGAGAGTTCTGCGGAAGAATACGTCGGTGCCGGTAAGGTCGCCGTGAGAAATGTCGTTTCCAATACCGTAAACGATGCAATTGTCGAATTTGGCTTTGAGGTATGGTAATCCGGAACCATCGTCGATGCCAGTAGCTTGGTCGGCACTAAGATGAGCCATCTGAATAGTAGCCCCTCCAATAGCAGCAAAAAGGTAGTTGTTTGCAAAAGTGCAGTTTACGAAGTTGTGAGAGCCGCCTTGTAAGAATATCAACCCATTTGCAGCTTCGGCAAATTCGCAACCATATGCTTCAATTGCCGAGTGGTATGCTTCTAGGACTAGGTCGCCCGAGTTTCGTAGACGACAATTGAGCATATATAACTGAGGAATTTCGGAGTAGTCGGCATTGGGATTCCCGGCGATGGTAAGAGCCTGAGAAGTGTTCTTTATTACGGTATTAATTAGGCGGTTTTCAGAAGAAGTTGATGTAAAAAATACGCCGGTCCATTGACGAGACATAATATCGAACGAAATGTCGGTAACAACGTTGCCAGTTCGGTCGCCAGCCATAGTGATGGGAGCTTCGACAGATCCTTCGGCGCATAGAGAGCCTCGAACGATGAGCATTGCTTTATCGTGGAAGTAGATATTTGCACCGGGTTCGATAGAGAGAGTTGCTTCGGGAGCTACGACTAGCGAGTCGAAAACGATGTATGGCTTTTGAGCGGTAAATCGAGTGTCGTTAGTAATGGTGGTGCCGCGATGCCTGATGACATTAACGCCTGTAGCAGAGAGTAATACTGAGTTGGCGACCCCGTTGGTGATGAAGTTGATATTGGCTTCGACATGAGTTGTGTCGCCGTCAGTCTCGGGCAGAGTTGCTTCAATGAATACGAAAATAGAATCGTTTGGTCGAATTTCAACGTTTTCGAAAGCTTCACCGGAAA
Source organism: uncultured Bacteroides sp. (assembly GCA_964651295.1). GTDB lineage: Bacteria > Bacteroidota > Bacteroidia > Bacteroidales > Muribaculaceae > CAG-873. Next base: position 5,749 of record CAZYYV010000068.1, on the reverse strand, counting down.
TGCCGTCGACGTTCATTCGAAAACAAGAAGCGTCGGATCCTGAAATGCGAATGTCGCTAATCGATAATGCCTTGGAATGAGGATTGTGAACGAGGAATCGGTGTGTTGGAGTCGGCTCGTTGGTGAAAACGATGCCTAAGTCGAGGGTATCGACCGAGAAAAAAGGCTGGTCGGATGGCGAAGTGCTAAAATCGTCTTCGATACATCCTACGGCAGCAAAAATAGATATGATAAATATGATTAGGTACCTCATTATGATGCGTAATTATGCTTTATTAATAACGCTGGTTTTGAGGGATTATTATATGACAGTTATTTGCGTAGGGCCGCAATTATTTTTGCCACAACGAAAGTAAGAGCCAAGAGTAGGACGATTAAAGCCGAACAAGGAACGTCGATTACAGTAGAAAGGAAAAGGCCGGCAAGCGAAGCTATAAGGGATATAATTGCCGACGTGATGGCAACGGGTATGAATCGGTGGCAGAAAACTTCGGCTGTAATCATCGGTAGCGACATCATAGACATCAGCATCATAATACCCACCAAACGAATTGTGAGCACGATGCAGACCGCCATTAGTACGGTCATAGTGTATGAGATAAGACGCACCGGAAGGCCGCTTACAGCCGCGAAATCGTGGTCGAAAGCCACTGCCACAATCTGTCGCCATTTCCAAGCGAAAAATGCTGCCAAAATGGCTGCAAAAGCTCCAAATATCCAAAGGTCGGTGGTGGAAACGGTGAGGATATTGCCGAATAGGAAACCGTTTAATTCGGGAACGTATCCCGGGGTTAGGAATACGAATAGAACGCCAAGCGCCATGCCAAGCGCCCAAACGACGGCGATGGCAGAGTCTTCGCGCAAGCTAAGACGTCGCGAAAGAACCTCTACACCCATCGATGATGCAATGGCAAATATGGCAGCCATCGCTATGGGACTTACGCCGATGAAGTATCCGAGTCCGAGCCCTCCGAAACAAGCGTGTGTAATACCGCCCGAAATCGCCACCAAACGTCGCGAAATGATGTATGTGCCAATGACTGCCGAGCAAATACTCAGCAGAGCAACGGCAATCAAAGCTTGCGAGAAAAAACCGTATTCAAGATAATCCAGCATGGCTTTGACGCGCTTCTGCTACAATCATTAAAAGTTCGTCTCGCACAGGGTCTGGCAGGGCGATATGGCGCAATTGAAGGCTACGCGCCCAACCGGCAATGTCGTCGGGCTGCATAGTGAGGAGAACATCGCGGAATTCTTCGATATTGTCTTCAGAGTACGCTTCTGGGGCAGTACCGGCGAAGCGGTCGAGCTCTTCGTCGTCGTAATAGACAATATCGGGCGAAACGGCAGCCAAAAGCGAGTCTTTCTCGCAAGTGATGTGCATACCGCAGCACTCTTCGTCTTCGTCGGCATTAGCAGTGGTTTCGGTAGCTTCTTCAGCAACCGCTTCGGGGTTTTCCTGTGCTTTACGGGCTTTACGACGACGGTAAAGCAGATGCTCAAAGTATAGCAACGAGCCAACCGCGATGAGTGCGATGAGGAGTATGAGAGATACTATCATTCTTCAACAGTAGGAATGGGGTCGGCAGGGTCGGCGAGACGGAATCCTGCGGCTTCGAGTTGCTGCCAGAATTCGGGGTATGATTTGCTCACCACCTCTGCATTTTTAACAACAATACCGGGCACATATATAGCCACGGGAGCTAATGCCATCGCCATACGATGGTCGGCATAGGTATCGAATACGGGCATTGACGAGACTGGAACACGACGACCGTCCCACTGCAATACGGTGCCGTATTGCTCGATTTCGAGGATACAACCGATTTTTGCGAGTTCGGTTTTGAGAGCCTCGAGACGGTCGCATTCTTTGTGATGCAAGGCCCCGACACCAGAGATACGGAATCGGATACCAATCAAGCAACAAGTAACCGCTAATGCGGGAACTGCATCGGGCATCTCCGATAGGTCGACTTCGAATGTACTCCAAAGGTCGGGAGTGGCTGAAAGCTCAGCACCTTCGTCGGTAAATTCGGTAACAACGCCAAGACGTTCGAAGAGTTCGGCGGCATGGCAGTCGCCTTGGAGAGTGTCGGCCCCAAGTCCTGTAAGGGTCACCCAACCGGCAGTCAAAGCGGCGATTTCGTACCAGAAAGCGGCTGCACTCCAGTCGGGTTCTTGTTGTGCAAGATTTCGCAAGGGAGATGGGCAAGCAACGTCGATTTGGTCGCGGTCGAATTCGACTTGAGCCCCACGCGCTGCCATCATTTCGGCAGTCATGTGGATATATGGCATCGATTGAACGTTGCCTAGAAGTCGAATTGAGAGAGGACCATCGAATAGAGGTGCCGCCATCATCAAAGCGGATATATACTGCGAACTTTCAGATGCGTCAATTTCTACCGAACCACCAGCCAAACGGCGTCCGCGAATACGGACGGGCGGAAATCCGTCTTCACCTAGATATTCGATGTCGGCACCGAGAGTGCGGAGTACCGATACAAGCGGTCCGATGGGGCGATGAAGCATACGCTCAGAGCCTGTAATGGTGCAGTCGATGCCCTCAGACGCCGCACAAAGCGCCGTTAGGAAGCGCATTGCAGTTCCGGCGGGGCCGACGTCAATAGTAGAACCATCGGTAGGCAGCCCTTCGTTGAGGATAGTAGCGAGAGTGGCAGTATCGTCGCACTCGCCCTGCGCATCGCGCGCCCCGGCAATATAGTTGAGTACAATAGCTCTAGCCCCCACGCTTTTGCTAAGGGGCAGAGCTACGGTAGTCTCAAGAATTTCTTCGGGAGGAAAAATTCGGTAGTCCATGACGACGGCAGATTACTTGCAGACGGTATTCACAGCGTCGCGGAGGCTGTCGAGAGCCTTCTGTAGGACGCAGCGAGGAGTGCCGATATTAAGACGGGCAAAACCGGCTCCTTGAGTGCCGAACATAGTTCCGTCGTTGAGAGCCAAGTGAGCTTTATCGAGGAGCATGTCCATGATTTCGCACTGGCACATGTGTAGTTCGCGGAAGTCGAGCCAAAGGAGGAACGACGCTTGCGGACGGATAACTTTCAATCCGGGGATGTTTTTAGCGCAGTAGTCGATAACGAATTCGATATTAGCTTCTACGTATTTCAACATCTGGTCGAGCCACTCTTCGCCGGTGTTATAAGCCGCTTCAGCACCGATGGTACTGATGAGGACGGGAGAATTGAATTCGTTTACTTCAAGCCACTGATAGAAAGGTTTGCGAATTTCTTCGTTCTTTACAACCATCCACGAGCTTACGAGACCGGGGATATTGAATGTCTTCGAAGGAGCACCAAGCATAACGCCAATAGCTTCCGCATCGTCGCCACAAGCTAAGAATGGGATGTGCTTGCGACCGTCGAGCATGAGGTCGCCGTGGATTTCATCGCTTACGACGATCATACCGGCAGCGCGGCAGATAGCAGCAAGCTCAGCCATAGTTTCTTTATCCCACTGTATGCCGATTGGGTTGTGAGGGTTGCAAAGTACCATCAATTTTGGCTTTTCGGTCTCAACAACTTTGCGGAGACCATCGATGTCCATACGATATTCGCCATCAACGAAAACGAGAGGGTTTTCGACAACTCGACGTCCGTTGCCTTCGACAACAGTGCGGAAAGGGGTGTAAACCGGGGGCTGGATAACTACAGCGTCGCCTGCTTGGGTGAAATAATTAACAGCCAATGCAATACCCTTGACAACACCGGGGATGAAGCAGAGCTCTTCGCGAGTGATGTCGAAATCATGACGACGTTTGCACCAGTCGATAATCGACTGCCAATATCCGTTTCCCGGCTCCGAGTAGCCGAGCACAGGGTGCTGAAGGCGTTTGAGAAGAGCCGCTGTAATATCGGGGCAAACCGCGAAGTCAAGGTCTGCAATCCAAAGGGGTGTTAAGTCATGGCGTCCGAACACACGGTCGAGTCCGTCGATTTTGACGGCAGAAGTGCCGGTACGGTCTATAACGCAGTCAAAGTTATATTGCATCGTTATATAGATTTTAAGTTGTTGTTTACTATGAATGAGGAGTTTGGACGTCATTTATCAGACATCCAAACTCCTAAATAGACAATTAAATGCCTTGTCCGTGGCAGTTTTTGTATTTTTTGCCAGAGCCACAAGGACATGGGTCGTTGCGGCCGACACGAGGTTGAGCTTTAGCCGGCATAACCTTTTCGCGCTGACCCTGATGAGCAGAAGCAGCGGCACGCTGAGCGTCTTCGCCGGGGAGGCTTTCTTTGGTAGCTCGGTAGTTCTGACGCACGGGAGCTTCTTCGCGAGTTTCTTTCACTTCGGGCTGGCGACGTTCGGGCTGAGCAGGAGCTTCACCGTCTTCGTTCTGGGGCTGCTGAGGCACCGGAGCTTGCTGACGGATGAAAATCTGACCGCGCATGAGGGCTGCCACAGCCTTAGCGTTGAGTTGGCTAAGCATATTTTCGAAGAGGTGGAACGACTCAACCTTGTAGATAACGAGGGGATCTTTTTGCTCGTAAGCAGCATTTTGAACCGACTGACGAAGTTGGTCGAGTTCGCGGAGGTGTTCTTTCCAAAGTTCGTCGATGGTAACGAGCATAAGAGCTTTGTGCCATTCTTTGATTATTGTGCGACACTCGCTACCGGCAGCTTTTCGGAGGTCGGTGCGGATGTTGAAGATGCGCTTGCCGTCAGTGATAGGCACGAGGATAAGACCGTCGTACTCGGTATTTTCCGCCATATTGTTGATAACGGGTATGGCAACCTCACGAATGCGGTCGCTCTTACGGTTGAGCGCTTCCATAGCTGCTTCGTGAAGGCGTTCAACCTTTTCGTCTTTCGACATTTCGGCGTATTCGCTTTCGGAGAAGGGAGCTTCGATAGCGAGAACACGGAAGATTTCGGTGCAAAGGTCGGCGTACTGAGCGGGGCTTTCGTTGTTGAGAACGATATTTTCAACAGTATCGTAAACCATGTTGATGATATCGACACCGATACGTTCGCCAAGCACTGCGTGGCGACGACGCTCGTAGATGTAAGTACGCTGCTTGTTCATCACGTCGTCGAACTCGAGAAGACGCTTACGGATACCGAAGTTATTTTCTTCGACACGTTTCTGAGCCTTTTCAATGGCGTTGCTTACCATCTTGTGCTCAATCATTTCGCCTTCTTTGTAGCCGAGACGGTCGAGCATCTTCACAACAGAGTCGGTAGCGAAGAGACGCATAAGTTGGTCTTCGAACGAAACGAAGAAAACCGAAGAACCCGGGTCGCCTTGACGACCGGCACGACCACGGAGCTGACGGTCGACACGACGTGATTCGTGACGTTCGGTACCGATGATTGCGAGACCACCGGCTTCTTTTACTTCTGGTGTCAACTTGATGTCGGTACCACGACCTGCCATATTGGTTGCGATTGTTACGCAGCCTTTACGACCTGCAAGAGCCACAACTTCCGCTTCACGCTGGTGCAATTTAGCATTGAGCACTTGGTGGGGGATGGGAGGCTTCTGCATATCGAGCATGCGGGCGAGAAGTTCGGAGATTTCAACCGAAGTAGTACCCACGAGTACGGGGCGGCCTTCGTTGACGAGGCGAACCACTTCGTCGATAACGGCGCGATATTTTTCTTTCTTGGTGCGATATACGCGGTCGTTCATATCGATACGCGCAATCGGACGGTTGGTGGGGATTGTAACAACGTCGAGTTTGTAGATATCCCAAAGCTCGCCAGCCTCAGTTTCGGCAGT
>CAZYYV010000067.1:0-10054 GCA_964651295.1 uncultured Bacteroides sp. | reverse complement strand
CGACGTGATTTGAGCACTTTGTTTAGTTTTGATGCAAAGGTAGGATGGGGCGAGGTGGAATGATTGTAGAATTTTTCTTTTGCGGGGAGTTTTGCGGTATGCAAAAAAAATTATACCTTTGCGATATATGGAAAAGATAATCGAATACAGCAAGGTAGAAGTACAACGAAACGAGCACGTTGCACTACGAGACGTAGATTTCTCAGTATCCCCCGGAGAATTTGTATACCTCCTCGGACGCGTGGGAAGCGGCAAAACATCGTTGCTAAAATCGCTATATGCCGAAGTGCCTATCTATACGGGCGAAGCACGCGTATTCGACTACGATTTACGGAATATTCGAAGTAAAGATATCCCATTCTTACGCCGCAAAATCGGTATTGTATTCCAAGATTTTCAGCTACTAACCGACCGCACAGCATACGCAAATCTTGAGTTTGTACTCGAAGCTACAGGTTGGCATGACCGAGGCGAACGGGAAGAACGAATCGACACAGTACTCCGCCAAGTTGGAATGGCAACGAAGGCATTCAAGATGCCACACCAACTCTCGGGAGGCGAACAACAACGTATCGTCATTGCACGAGCACTACTCAATAAACCGGGGTTAATCATTGCCGACGAACCGACCGGAAACTTAGACCCCGAGACCGGCGACCAAATTATGGCGCATCTCTATGAAGTATCGCGAAACGAAGGGGTAGCAGTTATCGTAGCGACACACAATCATGGCTTTGTGCGCCGTTTTCCCGGACGAGTACTTCGTTGCGAACGTAAAATGCTCATGGAGTGAACCGCTAGCCGCTCCAGAACGTTTAATCTAAAAAATCTACTATCTATGAGCGACTTTTATGCAATCATCGAGGATAAACGCCCTACCCTAGTCGACTTCTTCGCCACTTGGTGCGGCCCGTGCAGTATGCAAAGCCCAATCATCGATGAAGTTAAACAACGTATGGGCGACACCGTAAGGATTCTCAAAATCGATATCGACAAAAACGATGCCCTCGCGGCACAGTACAACGTACGCTCAGTTCCGACTCTTATGATATTCAAAAACGGGGCAATCCAATGGCGTGTCAGCGGAGTCCAAACCGCCAACGAACTCGAAGAACAGCTACGCAAGCAATTGTAAAAAGGTTATTACTTCACCGAGAAATATTTTGCATGCGGTGATGCCAAATAGAATCCGGCAATAGAAGACGATGGGCTAAGCGCACCGTTTTCGGTAACTGTGATTCCTATTTGCTCCGGCTCGATGAGTCGCGCGAGAGTATGCATCACACTTTGGTCGGGCAAAGACGGATAGCCCACAGCCGGACGTATGCCTCGATAAGCATCGTGTCGGAAATTCTCGAAGTTCTCCGATTCATCTGGTGTATATGCCCAAAGGTTTGTACGTGTGATATAGTGAACACGCTCGGCCGTAGCTTCGGCAAGACGGTCGCAAATCGATTTTACAAGAATAATGCGATAATCATCACCAGCGGCAACCGTATCGGCGAGATAATGACGAATCACATCGCCAATTGTAACAGCAAAGCAACCAATGTGGTCGCTATAACCTTTCGGTGCGACAAAGTCGGCAAGACTGAGACATATAGTGCGAGATGGAGATGGTTTCTGGCGCGGCATATCAATAGCCACAGAATCGCCATTAAGATCGACGGCAACACTATCACCGGTCGAATAAGCGCTATAAAAGGCTACACGAGCGTTCATCACCGCGCGAGCAGCAATCAATTCGTCTAATACGGTTTGGGCATCTTTGCGCAAATTACGAGCTTCGTCGCTATCAGGCAAAACTTTCCAACAGCCATAGAAAAACGCCCAGTTGATATACGGCACAATCTCTTGTAATGGGATTTCAGGGAGGGTCTTAGCTCCAATATATGTAGGCGAATCGAGAGTTTCCGCTTGCCAATTAATTTCGAGACGTTTTACTTCGGCATTTTGGACTATATCGGCATCAATATATTCGCGTCTGATGGTCTCTTGCTCCTCTTTAATCTTAGCAATTTCGGCATCGGCATCACGAAGGATACGCGTTGCTACGATAGGGTTCTGAGCAGCGTCGCCAACGCGCACCACTACTCCACCATAATTAGGTGCAATTTTAAGTGCTGTATGACGGGTAGATGTTGCCGCCCCACCAACAAATATAGGTGTTGAAAATCCGGCGTCATCAAGTGCTTTAGCAGTTACAGCCATCTCGTTGAGCGACGGCGAAATAAGTCCGCTCAGCCCAATGAAATCAGGCTTATATTTCTTTGCAGCATCAACTATAGTTGCAGCATCGACTTGGACTCCTAGGTCGATGACATCAAAATTATTGCATCGAAGCACTACATCGACAATGTTTTTGCCAATATCGTGTACGTCGCCTTTTACAGTAGCGACAAGGAACCGCCCCTTGCATTTACCATTCGACTGCTGCTCGAGGTATGGGCTGAGAATTTCGACAGCACGATGCATAACGCGCGCACTACGCACCACTTGAGGTAAAAACATCTTGCCATTTTCGAACAAATTTCCAACCACTTCCATACCCAAAGTGAGCGGACCTTCGACAATTGCATTTGCCGAATGATACTCACAGAGAGCCTCTTGTAGGTCGGCCTCCAAATGAGAATCATCGCCACTTCGGAGAGCAAGCTGAAGACGTTCACTTACCGACTCGGGACGGAGGTCAGCAGTCGTTTCAGATTTATCTTTTGCATCGACAGCAGCATAGCGAGTAGCCAATTCAGTAAGTCTAGCACTAGCATCGGCTCGTCGATTAAGCACAACATCTTCAAGAGCTTCCAGCAAGTCTTCGGGAATATCATCGTATGCGACCTTCGATGCAGGGTCGATAATAGCCATCGAAAGACCTGCGCGGATAGCATGGTAAAGAAAAACGGCGTGGAGAGCTTGACGTATATAGTTCAAGCCACGGAATGAAAACGAAAGATTGCTCACTCCACCACTCGTCTTAGCACCGGGTAAATTTGTCGAAATCCAATCGACCGCTTTAATAAAATCGGCAGCATAGGCATCGTGTTCGGCAATACCAGTGGCAACAGTGAGAATATTCGGGTCAAAAATAATGTCGCGAGGGTTATATCCGGCTTTCTCGACGAGTAAACGATAAGCACGGCTACAAATCTCAATTTTGCGCTCAAAAGTTGTGGCTTGACCATCTTCATCGAAAGCCATCACCACCACGGCAGCACCATATTGAGCGATGATTCGAGCTTCACGCAAAAATTCTTCCTCACCTTTTTTGAGAGATATAGAATTTACAATCGGCTTTCCGGCAACATTTTGAAGAGCTAATTCTATAACCGAAAAGTCAGAGGAGTCAATCATCCACGGAATTGAAGCAGTGACGGGGTCGCTTCCGAGCAGACGTAGAAATTTCACCATGAGCTCGGGCGTATCGAGTAGAGCATCATCCATATTTATGTCAAGCACCATGGCGCCATCGTTGACTTGTTTCCGAGCAATTTCAACGGCTTCATCCCAGCTACCTTCCTTGACTAAACGTAAGAATTTGCGGCTGCCAGCTACGTTGCATCGTTCGCCAACGTTGATAAAACCGAAATTATCATCGAAACCGACCAATCCGGCAAGCCATGGTTTAGAAGTCGGTTCGGCAATTTTGCGTGGCTTATGATTTGCAGCTACAACTTCAGCCAAGCAGCGAATATGGTCAGGAGATGTACCGCAGCAACCACCTGCGATATTGACAAGCCCTTCATCTACCATCTGCTTCATCGTAGCCGCGAATAATTCGGGAGTCGCAGAATAGTTACCTAGCACGTCAGGGAGCCCTGCATTGGGGTAAATGATAGTTGCAAAAGGCGAAACAGCAGCTAATCTGCGCAAATGAGGAAGAAGTCCTTCAGGGCCAGCAGAGCAATTGAAACCAACAGCCAAAGGCTTTGCATGAGCGACTAAGGTAACAATTGCTTCAATGTTGTGCCCGGAAAGGAGTCGACCGGATGCATCCGAGAGGGTAAACGATAATATCACCGGCACACGTTTGCCCGATAAAGACATTGCCTCATCAGCTGCAACAATAGCAGCTTTGGCATTGAGTGCATCGAAAATTGTCTCAAAAAGTAGTAAATCTACCCCTCCATCAATCAGAGCCAGAGCCTGCTCAACAAAGGCATCTTTTAGTTGGTCGAAAGTTACAGCTCGCGAAGCCGGGTCGTTTACATCTGATGATAACGACGCAGATACACCAGTCGGGCCAATCGAACCTGCAACAAATCGTGGTCGACCGTTCTCTGCAACAAATTTATCAACCTCGGCACGAGCTAGACGAGCCGCTGCAATATTTATATCGCGAACTAAGTGTGCAGTACCATACTCGCGCTGCGATAATGCATTGGCATTAAAGGTATTGGTCTCGATGATATCCGCTCCAGCATTAAGGTAGTCGCGGTGGATTGCAGCGATAGCATCCGGACGCGAAAGCACTAGAATATCGTTATTTCCCTTCAACAGATAAGGATGATCGAGAAATAACGAGCCTCTAAAATCGGCTTCAGAGAGCTTTAGGTGCTGAATCATGACACCCATCGATCCGTCGAGGACGAGGATGCGGTCGGCTAATGCAATTTGTAGAGGAGAGACGTTTGCGGATATATCGTTAGTCATAAAATTCGATTAATAAAGCTGTTCGGCAATCTTAGCAACACTATTAGTGGCGTGCATAGCATAGAAGTGTATGCTCGGAGCATTCGCAGCTTTGAGTTCGCGAGCTTGATTTAGCGCCCATTCGATGCCGAGCGCACGCACAGCCTCATCGTCCTTGCACTTAATCAATTCGGCGGCTAATTCGTCGGGGAAATCGAGATGAAAAGTGCGCGGAATAAGTTCCATTTGTCGGAGCGAAGTCAGAGGCTTGATTCCGGGAATGATAGGCACGTTGATTCCAGCCTTTCTGCAATTATCAACGAAAGCAAAGTACTTTTTATTGTCAAAAAACATCTGAGTAACGACATACGAAGCACCGGCTTCTACCTTTTGGCGAAGATGTTCGATGTCGGTAAGCGGATTCATCGCTTCCTCGTGTTTTTCGGGATAACCGGCTACGCCGAAAGTAAAGACTTGCTGCGGCGCGTCGCACTGTTGTCCATCGGTCATTAGCCCCTTGTTGAAATCAACAACTTGACGGCAAAGCGAATCAGCATGACGATGTCCGTCGGGTCCGGCAGTAAATACAGAAGAGTTTTTTGAACGATCGCCACGCAACAGGAGGACGTCGGTAATGCCTAGATATGAAAGGTCGATAAGTTGGTCCTCGATTTCGATGCGACTATACTCGCCACAGATAATGTGTGGTACGGGACGAACGCCAAAACGCTCACGGAGCACGGCAGCAATAGCTACCGTTCCCGGGCGTTTCTGCGATGTCGTCGCACGAAAAATTCCACCGCCTTCGTCGTGATAAGTCACCTCATTTCGGTGAGTAGTAATATTGACGTATGCCGGTTTGAACTCCATCAAACGTTCGATGTTGCGGTATGTTTGGGCAATATTATTGCCACGCAACGGGGGCAAAATCTCAAACGAGAAGGCGGTAGAATGTTCGGATGCAAGAAATGATGCGACGCTTTCCATTGGAATAGTTAGATTCTGGGAATAGACTGATATTATACTTTTTCGAGGGCTTGAGCGAGGTCGGCGATAAGGTCGTCGACATACTCGATGCCTATGCTGAGACGGAGTGTAGATTGGCTGATATTTTGCTGCACGAGTTCCTCGTCGCTGAGCTGCGAGTGTGTAGTCGAAGCCGGATGAATGACAAGGCTTTTTGCATCTGCTACATTTGCCAAGAGCGAGAATATCTTAAGAGAGTCGATAAATCGCCAAGCTTCTTCTCGACCTCCTTTGATTTCGAAAGTAAAGATACTCCCAGCACCATTGGGGTAGTATTTGGTATATAGAGCGTGATTTGGGTTCGATTCAATCGAGGGATGGCTCACCGATGCCACTTTCGGATGATGACGAAGATATTCAACGACCTTAAGTGCATTAGTCGTATGACGTTCAACTCTAAGAGAGAGTGTTTCCAATCCTTGGAGAAGCAGGAATGCATTGAAAGGAGAAAGAGTTGCACCTTGATCGCGAAGAACAACGGCACGGATACGAGTTACGAATGGTGCTGCGGCTGCACAATCGGCAAAAACAGCTCCGTGATAGCTAGGATCGGGGTGTGCTATTGTCGGATATTTCGCGGCATTAGTTTTATAGTCGAAATGACCACCATCAATAATCAAACCTCCGAGGCTGGTGCCATGACCACCAATGAATTTAGTGGCTGAGTGGACAACAATATCTGCACCATGCTCAAGTGGACGGAAGAGGAAAGGAGTTGCAAATGTATTGTCGATTATTAGAAGGGTATTGTGGCGATGAGCTATTTCAGCAACGGTGTCGATGTCGGTAACGTCGGAGTTCGGGTTGCTAAGACTTTCACCAAAAACGACTTTTGTATTCGGACGGATAGCACGTTCGAGAGCTTCGGGATCGTTAAGATTAACAATTGTATGCTCCACCTTGAGAGAGTCGAGAGTATGAGCAATAAGATTGTACGAACCACCGTAAAGATTGTCGCCGGCTACGATATGGTCGCCGGGCTGTAGTACATTTAGTAACGAGTACGTAACTGCGGCAGCGCCCGATGCTACGGCAAGAGCGCCCGTACCTCCTTCTAGAGCGCAAATACGCTGTTCGAGCACATCTTCAGTCGGATTAGTTAGTCGCCCGTATATATTTCCGGCAGAACGAAGAGCAAAGCGATCGGCTGCAGTCTGTGCGTTATCGAAGACATACGCCGCAGTCTGATATATAGGTACTGCACGCGCGCCTGTTGTAGGGTCGGCAGATTCTTGTCCGGCATGAAGTTGGAGAGTTTCGAAGTGTAGATTTTGAGTTGCCATTGTTGTTCGTTTTATCTTTCGGGGACAAAGTTACGCCAGTCTGTTGAAAAAATCTACAAAACTCCATTTATTTAGAACAATTGAGATGATATTTTTCATTTCGACATCGCATGTTCTATTTTGTAGCCCAAAAATATGCCTTTTATAGAACAGGGAACCACTAAAGTTTCGTACCTTTGCAACCGGATTAAAACTAAGAATATGGAAAGAGACCTCGACGATATTGATTACGCCATCCTCAAAGCACTCAAAGCTGATGCACGGCTATCGGTGCGAGAACTTGCAGCAAAAGTACACCGCTCCCCCACTCCGGTATTCGAACGTATGCGTCGACTCGAACACGAAGGTGTCATAAAGTCGTACAGCGCCGTTATAGATATGGACAAACTCGGCAGAGGTTTTATGGTATTTTGCAACGTAAGCCTTAAGCAGATCAACACCTCGATTCACGTCGACTTTGCACGTATGGTTAGCGAAATGGACGAAGTAGTAGAGTGCTATAACGTATCAGGCACATACGACTATATGCTAAAAGTACAAGTGCCCGACATGAAAGCCTACCGCCGCTTCGTCACCGATCGACTTGGCGGTATCGATATCCTCGACTCGGTGCATAGTGTATTCGTTATGGAAGTTGTCAAGCTCGACAACCGAACGCTGGTGTAAACGCGCTTTTTGCCAATGTCAACAATTTTTAGTAGATTTGCAGACTGATTCAAATTTTCATATATGGAAAATCAAGACAATCTGATTTCTTATATCGAGCAATCGATAAAGAAGAATTGGGAATTTACTGCCTTGACAGATTTCAAAGGCGCTTCGTACCAATATCGAGACGTAGCTCGTAAGATAGCTAAATTGCATTTGCTGTTCGAACATGCCGGCCTACAGCCCGGTGACAAAGTGGCTCTTTGTGGTCGCAACTGCGCTCAGTGGGCTATCGTTGCTCTCGCTTCGCTCACCTATGGAACTGTTGCCGTGCCTATTCTCCACGACTTTAAGGCCGACAATATCCACCATCTCGTATCGCACTCCGAAGCTAAGCTTTTCTTCGTCGACCCCGCAATTTGGGAAAATCTCGACAACGAAAATATGCCCAACATCGAAGGTGCGTTCCTCATCAACGACTATTCGCTTGCATTCTCAAGAAACGATCGTTTGACAGCAGCTCGCGAGAGCCTAAACAAGCTCTTCGGAGAAAAGTATCCCGAGCGTTTCACAGCCGACGACATCGACTACACCAAGCGCGACAACGGCCAGCTCGCCCTTATCAACTATACATCGGGCTCGACCGGTTTCTCGAAAGGTGTTATGCTCAGCTATGGCAACTTGTGGTCGAACATACAGTACACCATTGATGGCATCGACTTCCTCAAACCCGGCGATGGCATGGTATGTATGCTCCCCTTGGCGCACATGTTCGGCTTTGCAGTAGAGTTGCTTCACCCCTTTGTTAAGGGTTGCCATATCTACTTCCTCACACGCACACCTTCTCCCAAAATCATCATGGATGCGTTTGCCGAAGTACGCCCGAAGCTCATCGTATCGGTTCCTTTGATTATCGAAAAGATAGTCAAGACACGAGTATTCCCCTTGCTCGAAAAACCGCTCATGAAGCTTTTGATGCAGGTACCCTACGTCGACGACCGTCTTCTTGGCAAAATCAAAGAACGCCTCGAAGAATCTTTCGGTGGCAATCTCAACGAACTTATCATCGGTGGTGCGGGTCTTAATAAAGACGTAGAGACTTTCCTCCGCCGCATCAAATTCCCCTTCTCAGTTGGCTACGGCATGACCGAGTGCGGACCACTTATCTCTTACACACCCTGGCACAACCAGCGTCCGGGCTCGTGTGGCAAGGTGGTCGATCGTATGGAGATTCGCGTAGCATCGCCTGACCCGGCTAACCAACCCGGCGTTCTCTCAGTTAAAGGCGCCAACGTTATGCAGGGCTACTATCGCAACGAAGAAGCAACGCAGTCGACAATCAATGCCGACGGCTGGCTCAACACCGGCGACATTGTTAATGTTGATGCCGATGGATATATCTACATCCGCGGTCGCGATAAGAACATGATTCTCGGACCCTCGGGCCAGAATATTTACCCTGAAGAGATTGAGCAGCTCCTTAATAATATGCCATACGTAGCAGAATCGCTCATCGTTGACAAAGACAATAAACTCGTTGCTCTTATTTACCCTGACATCGACAACGCTACCAAGCAAGGTATGTCGACCGACGACATCACCGAGCAGATGGCGCAGAACATTGCTAAGCTCAACCCCGATCTGCCTGCTTATAGCCAAATTGCCGACTTCAAAATCTTCCAAGAAGAATTTGAAAAGACTCCTAAACGCTCGATTAAGCGCTACCTCTATCAGCATTAATCTAACGCCGACATACAAAGTAAAAAAGCTCTCTATCGGAGAGCTTTTATTTTGTAATACCATTAGCGACAAAATTATCTTTTTCATTGTCTTGAACTTTAGGAAAGCCACTATTATACAGGGCAACAATACCAAAACAATCAGCCACTTAGTTTTATACTAAATGGCTGATTGTTTTATTCTTAAATATCCCAATTCTTATATCGGACTCACGTTAATTTATTATTGGGTAGGATTTTATTGTCATATACTGCAAAATTGAGCAAATAACGATTTGTTGCATTTAATAAAAATTCAATTTTTTAGAAATAATCATACAATATGCCATTACTAACTTTGCCTCCGAAAAAGAAACAGATATGATATTAAGCCAAAAGATTATCCTTACATTTTTGTCTCTTGCTTTGGCATCCTTTTCACTACAAGCCGGAATAGTAAGAGGCACCGTTTTCGACAAGACTACAACGGAACCACTCATCGGAGCCTCCGTCAGGATTCAATCAAGCCAGAAGGGGACCACAACCGACATAGACGGTCATTACTCCTTGAATATAACGAATGGAGTCCACCATATCACGGTAAGCTATATTGGCTATGCAGACACGACTGTTGTTGCCAATATAGGGCCAAGCGAGGAAGTTGCAATTCTCGACATTTCGTTATCACCTGATGTAACATCCTTATCCGAAGTAACAATCACAGCAGTTGCAAGAAAAGATACAGAGGTC
>CAZYYV010000066.1:0-10281 GCA_964651295.1 uncultured Bacteroides sp. | reverse complement strand
TGCAAAGGTAGGATGGTGGAGTGGGGAATGATTGTAGAATTTTTATACGGCGGGGGAAATCTCGTTGATGGTCAGTCTTACGTGGGTTTGGCTACCTATATTAGCATTAGCGTGTGGTCTCCGCCAAGGCTTCGACCACACGCTATTATTGTGCGACTTGCACGACGCAGTTCTTGCTCTACGAGAAAAGTCGACAAGTTGTTGACTTTTTTACTTTAGTGATTTTTTGACAGTTGAGAGGTAGTTTTCGATGCCTTTTACGATACGATCGGCAATTTTTGCGCGGTAATCGTCGTCGGCAAGGAGTTCTTCTTCGGGTAAAGAAGACATGAATAGGACTTCAACGAGGGCATTAGGGTACTCTGTTGGAGCATTTAGCGAGAAGTTGAAATTACCAGTCAAACCGAAGTTTGCGACACCGAGTTGGAGCATCGATTCGTGGAGCGAAGAAGCGAGAGCACGATTTGCAATATGTTTGTAGTATGAACTAGTGCCCATAGGAACTAATGGGTTACCGGATGCATTATTATGGACGCTTATCGCAAGGTCTACCCCACCCTCAAGCCAAATTCGTTTGCGTTCGGTCATGGAAGGTCCAGTATCACCATCTCGTGTCAAGACTACTTTAGCGCCCTTTTCACGGAGTTTTTCAGCGACTTTTAGAACAATATCGAGATTGACATCTTTTTCTTTGAGACCGGAAGGAGAATAAGCACCCGGATTCGAGCCTCCGTGTCCGGCATCAAGGCCGATAGAGAGATCTTTAAGAGCTAAAGACTGCGGTCGATGTCGAACGTCGATAACGAGGCTATTACCTTCATATCGAATAGCATATCCCCACTGGTATTGATCTTTTAAACGGATAACCATTGTAAGTACCCCACCCTGCTCTTGCTGTAAATCAACGAAATCGACCATTTCGGTTTTTCCGCGCTGAGTGAGCCAATTGGTGTTATTTGTAGCACCATAGAGTGATACTTTGATGGTTGAAGGGTCGATTTCGGTACGACTCCAGTAAGGTAAGCGAGTCGGTAGGGAGATAGAAATGCGATCTGATTTACCGGTATTGCTAATAGAAGCCGAACCGGAGTTAACAGTGCGAGCACCCTCCCCTCCTCTTTCGACATAATCTTTTGAGATGTATGCATATCCGTTATCACCAAGAAGGACTTTATATAGTCGCGAAGTTTCGCCAACGGCAGTCATTTCGATATTCTCGTCGATATATCCCATCTTCGAACCACCAAGGCGGTCGCCACCATTACCATACAGAAGGTATGCACCTTTCTTTGTAACAATATTAATGGGCCAATCGAGAGGAACCGTTTTTTCAGCCGGTCGAGCAGGCGCAGCATCACGCTTAATATATACGAGGTGAACGTTCTTTTGAGTCGTTTCCCCATCTTTTGTAACAGTAACAGGAATATTGTTTTCGCCTTCGTTTAGCGAAACTTTAGCACCGAACGAACCGGTACGATATACATGGCAGTTATCGCCGGCAATAGTAGCAACAGCAGCAGGATCTGTGATACCGATGATGTAGTGAGTTGATTTATAGACAGTATCCGATCGCAATTCGCCACGATAAATTTCTACGGGCACATCGGCGTATGCCGATAAAGTAGCTGCAAAAAATATCGCAGCATGAAAAAGGTGTTTAGTTGTCATAGATTTATTGGTTAAAAATTGAAGACAAAAGTACAGAAAATATACTGAAATAGCGATACAGCTATAGCTCAAAAATTATTATATTTGCCGTATGAAACACAATGATATACCCGTGCTGCTGCTCACCGGTTATCTAGGCAGCGGCAAGACTACCCTACTCAACAATATCCTTAGTAATGAGAAGGGAATTAAATTCGCAGTAATCGTCAACGATATCGGCGAAGTAAATATTGATGCCTCTCTAATCCAAAAAGGTGGAGTTGTAGGTAAAAAAGATGAAGGAGACTTGGTAGCCCTACAAAATGGCTGCATCTGCTGCACCCTAAAGATGGACTTGGTAGACCAGCTCAACGATATAATGTCGTTGGACCGCTTCGACTATATCGTAATAGAAGCAAGCGGTATCTGCGAGCCCGCCCCCATCGCTCAGACTATCTGCTCGATACCTAATATGAATCGGGAATATACAAAGCATGGAGTGCCACGTCTCGACTGTATCGCCACAGTAGTAGATGCCCTCCGCATGCAGAGCGAATTTGCTTGCGGTGAAAATCTAGACCGCAAAAAAATCGGCGAGGATGATATCGAGAACCTAATTATCGAGCAAGTTGAGTTTTGTAATATAATCTTACTCAATAAAATATCGGAAGTAACCCGTGAAGAAGCCGGACGAATCAAAGCAATAATCCGCGCCCTCCAGCCCAAGGCAAAGATAATTGAATGCGACTACTGCAATATCGACCTAGAAGAGCTTCTCAACACTCATAGCTTTGACTTCGAAAAGGTTGCAACTTCGGCAGCATGGATAGATGCTATCGAAGGCGACCACCACGAAGAAGAAGAAGAACACGAACATCATCACCATCACCACGAAGAAGAACACCATCACCACGATCATGAACATGATCACCACCACGAACATGGCGAAGACTGTACATGCGGCTGTCATCACCATCATCACCACCACGGTGAGGGCGAGGTAGAGGAGTATGGAATTCAGACATTTGTCTACTATCGTCGCCAAGGTTTCGATATCAATAAGTTCGACTATTTTATCTCGGCAAAATGGCCTAAAAACGTAATCCGCGCAAAAGGGATTCTGTATTTCAAGCATAATACCGATATGTCGTACCTCTTTGAGCAAGCCGGAGTTCAGAAGAAACTAAGTGAAGCCGGATACTGGTTTGCAACAGCTCCAGCAGAAGAACTAGAAGTACTTAAAGAAGAAAATCCCGGTCTTGAACGCGATTGGGATCCGGAGTACGGCGATCGAATGATAAAATTAGTCTTTATCGGCCAGAATCTGGACAAAAAATCACTAACAGAAGAACTCGACAAATGTCTCACAAGGTAATAGTGGGATATTAGGCTATTTTTTTGGCATAAAATTCCATAATAGTGTTATATTTTCCATTTATTTAGTAATTTTGGCGTCCGGAAAGACTAAATTACTGGAATGGAAAATAAAAACATCTTAAATAATCTACAATTACTGGAGAAATTATCCGTCGAATTCAATAAGATAGACGACAGCATAGCGTGCGCGCATTTGGTGTCAGATTTCGCATCACAGGTCGCCAACCTTCTTCCAATGATTAAGGTTGACGGCTCTGTTTTTTTGTTGCTGACACAAGGAAATCTACAACTAAACTACAACTACAACGAAATAGAAGTCAATGCTCCAGCAATTATTTCGTTTCCCCCCGGCACAACAGTAAAAATCGATCCTAAAAATTCGAGTGAAATCGATGCGCACATCATCGTTTACACGCACACATTCCTTCAAGATGTAAACATTTCATTCTCAGCAGTCTCCGGAGAAGCGATACTCGGCAGGAAGTCGCCACACATCGAATTGAAAGAACGAGAAGCCGCCCAGATACTACGCTACTTCACCCTTATACGAAGTACAATAGCCGACCAATTCAACATCCAGCTAACCAAACACATAGCCTCAAGCCTTACGTCGGCACTATTCTACCAATCGATGTTATTGCTCTACAAGCAGATAGAAGTAAAGAGCACAGATTCATCGGTTGGACCACGTAGAGGAAGCTACGTACACGACTTTCTCAAACTCGTACACGTATATTACACGAAAGAACGTTCGGTAAACTTCTATGCATCACAGCTATTCATATCACCTAAGTACTTATCGTTGCTAGTAAAAGAAGCCACCGGACGGTCAGCCGCCAAATGGATTGATTACTTTGTGATTACCGAAGCAAAAAACTTGCTCCGCTATTCCGGGAAAAATATCCAACAAGTAGCTTACGCCCTCAACTTCTCGAATCAATCATCATTCGGCAAATACTTCAAGCATCTTACCGGAATGTCGCCCACCGACTACCAAAATATGAATCGATAGGGAATCATTAATGTCTCTTTAGCTTTCTGAATTGATTGATAATCAAGCAGAATGTAACAATAGTAGCCACAGCATCCGACATTGGGAATGCAAGCCATACGCCATCGAGGTCGAGGATGCGAGGTAGAAATATTAGAAGAGGAATTAAGAATATAACTTGACGCAACAAACCAACGATAATTGATTTAGTAGCCTTACCGATACTTTGGAAGAAAGAGGTTGCCACGACTTGGAATCCGACTAGAGGGAAGATAAGCAAACATAGGCTCAACGCTCGGTCGGTAGATGCGATAAGTGATGCATCGGTAGTAAATACTCGCGCAATCTGAGATGGGAAGAAAAGGCCGTAAAAGCCACCAACACCGGTAACAACAGTGGCAGCAGCAACCGTCAAAAAGAAAGCGCGTTTGAGTCGGTGAAGCAGACCGGCACCGTAGTTATATCCAACAACCGGCTGCATACCTTGGCACATACCTAGAACTATGGTAACCAAGAGAGATGTATATGTAACCATAATGCCGGCAGCACCGATATCACGGTCGGAACCACACTCGAGCAAAGAATTGTTTACCAAGGCATTTACGACACATGATGCAGCATTTACAACAGCAGGAGCCGCGCCAATAGAGATGATTCCTATAACAGTAGACCATTTAAGGCGATAAGTGCCACGACGGAAACGAATGGTGGAATCTTTCCTCATAAAATGCGATAAGACAAATAAAGCAGAAACCGCCATGGCTATATTAGTAGCCCAAGCTGCACCGGCGATACCCCAATCGAATACCTTGATAAATAGTGGGTCGAGTCCGATGTTGACAACAGCACCGATAAGCATAGTTATCATTGCGCGATGCGGATAGCCAGAAGCACGCATAAAGTTATTCATACTATACGCAATATTTGTAAGCAAGCATCCTGGCATAAGGACCAACATATAGGAACGGGCGTAGGGTAGGGTAACATCGCTAGCACCGAATAGGCGAAGCAGCGGGTCCATAAAGTAGACGAAGGCAGCCATATATATGATACCATTGACAATGGTGAGAACGAATGCATTACCGAGCAATTGCTCAGCCAAGTCGCGACGCCCACTACCTAAAACAATTGACACACGCGCAGAGCCACCGACACCAATAAGCACACCTATCGCAGTAGTAAGGCTCATAAGGGGGAAAGTGATTGCAAGCCCCGCAATAGCATCCGGCCCCACCCATTGGCCGATAAAAATACGGTCGACAACGTTATACATCGCCATTACCAACATTCCAACGACTGCCGGTAGGCTATACTCCCACAATAAACGACCGATCGGACGTGTTGCGAGTTGGTTAAGTTTATCTTCTTTAGTATTCATGTCGAGAGAAAAAAGGACCGCCGAGCAAGCCGACAGTCCCTAATATTTTGAAAGACTAATCTAAATAATTATTTAGCCTGAGCGTTAGCACGTTCGTAGTACTTCTTGATATCGGTGCGAACGTTCTGAACGTAAGAGGGATATTCTTCAATGATAGTCTTGTAGCATTTTGCTTCGTCGGCGTATTTCTGCTGAGCACGATAAACGTTAGCTTCTTTGATGAGGATGAAGGGAACGATTTCGGGGTTGTGGTCGGCAGTAGAAACACCCTTTGCGAAAGCCTTGAGAGCTTTGTCGTACTGTTCGAGGTTAACGTAGCAGTCACCAGTGAGAACATAAACACCGGCAGCAGCGATTTTGTCGTCGAGAGAGCAATCTTCGAGGTATTTGAGAGCTTCAGCGTATTCGCCTTTCTGATAAAGGCTGATACCCAATTGCGCTTTAGCACGATTACCGCTCTTGTATCCAGCGTTTGCAGCTTCTTTGTAGAGAACGGTAGCGATAGAGTCGGTCTGAGCAGCATCAGCGCGTGCGATAAGTTCGTCGGCATTACGGCTACCAGATTGAGAGATGAGAAGCCAAGCGACAGCACCAACGATTACAATTGCAGCTGCGATGAGCCCCATCATGATAGACTTTTTATTTTCGCGGGCTTTAGCGATGATATCAACGCTCTCTACCTGCTCGGGTGTCTGATTATTTTTTTCCATTGATATTATTGGTTTTCGATTATCAAAAAAAGAAGCGAATAGGGTAGAGCACCCCACGCTATGCCGCTAAGACACAACATTCGCGACTGCAAAAATAGTGTAAATTTCTATAACAGCGAAATTTTCAGCCCGTAATTTTTTGTTTTAGGGTTTAAAGCGTTAAATTTGCACTCTGAATTCATCATTCACACAATGAAAGACTTCGAAATCACGACAAAGATCACGGCAAAAGACTACAGCGAACTTGATGCGCAAGAGCGTCTTGTCGTAGATGCAGCACGCAAAGCCATCGCCGGTGCATATGCTCCATACAGTAAATTCAGCGTAGGAGCAGCCATATTGCTCGACAATGGTGAGATTGTTACAGGAGCCAATCAGGAAAATGCCGCTTTTCCCTCCGGAACATGTGCCGAACGCACCGCTTGTTTCTATGCCGGAGCAAAGTATCCAGAATCCCATTTCGAGTTGATGGCAATAGCCGCAATCGGCACAGACGGAACAGAGCTAGAAAATCCCATCTCGCCGTGCGGAGCTTGTCGTCAAGCCTTACTAGAATATGAGACCCTCGCCGGACACGATGTGCCGTTACTCCTTATCGGACATAAAGTCATCTATCGTCTTAAGTCGTTTAGATCTTTACTTCCCTTGTCTTTCAGCGAATTTTAAACATTAAACAAATGGATTTCATAGAAGAACTCACTTGGCGCGGCATGATCCACACCATGATGCCGGGCACAGACGAACAGCTCCGTAAGGAGATGACAACAGCCTATGTAGGCATCGACCCTACCGCCGACAGCCTCCATATAGGTCATCTTTGTGGCGTTATGATGCTCCGTCACTTCCAGCGTTGCGGTCATAAGCCCATCGCACTTATCGGTGGAGCCACCGGTATGATTGGCGACCCTTCGGGAAAATCAGCCGAACGCAATCTCCTCGATGAAGCTACACTACGCCACAATCAGGAAGCAATCAAAAAGCAGCTATCAAAGTTTCTCGACTTCGAAAGCGATGCCCCCAACCGGGCCGAACTCGTAAATAACTACGACTGGACCAAAGACATCTCATTCCTCGACTTTGCTCGCGAAATCGGCAAGCATATTACAGTCAATTATATGATGGCGAAAGACTCTGTACAGAAGCGTCTTAACGGAGAAGCACGCGATGGTCTCAGCTTTACCGAATTTACATATCAGCTTCTACAGGGCTTCGACTTCCTCCACCTCTATCAGGAAAAGAACTGTCGACTACAGCTCGGCGGCTCAGACCAGTGGGGTAATATAACCACCGGTTCAGAACTTATCCGCCGAAAAGTTGGCGGAGAAGCATACGCCCTTACTTGTCCTCTTATCACTAAAGCCGACGGCGGCAAATTCGGTAAGACAGAAAGCGGCAACGTATGGCTTGATCCAGCCCGAACATCACCCTACAAGTTCTATCAATTCTGGCTTAACGTAAGCGACGAAGACGCAGAAAAATATATCAAAATCTTTACACTTCTCACAAAAGAAGAAGTAGCCGCCCTCGTAGAAGAGCAGAAAGCAGACCCCGGCATGCGTCCCCTCCAGCGCCGCCTCGCAAAAGAAGTAACCATTATGGTACATAGCGAAGCCGACTACGAAGCAGCCGTTGAAGCGTCTAACATTCTTTTCAGCAATAAAGCAGCGGAAATACTACACCACATTGACGAAAAGACCCTTCTTGATGTATTCGAAGGCGTGCCTACTTTTGAAGTGAGCCGCGAAGACGTAGAATCAGGAGTTCGCCTTGCTGACCTCTTGACCGAAAAAGCAGCAGTATTCCCCTCGAAAGCAGAAATGCGCAAGCTCGTTCAGGGTGGTGGTTTCTCAATTAATAAAGAAAAAGTAACCGACCCCCAGGCCGTTGCATCTACCGAAATGCTTCTGAACGACCGTTATATCATTGTTCAGAAAGGTAAAAAGCAATATTTCCTCTTAATTGTAAAATAATATGAGCTCAGCACTCTCCCTCCTTCTCAATTCACAACCGAACCCGAAGCTTTTATAGCACAGGGAATGCTCGAAGAAAACGGTATCAAGACTTTTATGGATACCAATAGTATGTCGACGCTATACGCAGCCGGAGCGACATGGTCGCCTATAAATCTCTATGTAGATGCGGACGACTTGCCACGAGCGCTGGAATTATTGAAAATGCACGGAGATATAGAGTGAAAACATAACTAACGTGGCGACGCTATCACAGTGTCGCCACGCTAATAATAAACCAATCATTATCACATTCTTGCAATGGAAAAAGTAATTTCGCTATGTACTATCTAAACAAGCGAGTACCGGATTGGTTCAAATAAAATATCAAAAAAATCTTTCACTATGAGTAACTACAACTACAATAACGGCAACCTCAATATCACCCCCGGGGCTATCAAATCCATGGTTTTATTTGTCGTAGGTATCTTGGTATTAATAGTAGCGATGGCATTTATCCGCCCGTGGTATAATGTATGGTCGCAGGAAATGGAGGGTAAAGCCGAATTTGCTAAAGCCGAACAAAATCGAAAAATAAAAATAGAAGAAGCAAAAGCAAATCTCGAAGCAGAAAAGCTCAATGCACAAGCAGAAATCGAACGCGCTAAAGGAGCAGCCGAAGCTATCCGCATCGAAAACGGAAGTATTACCCCTACTTATATCCAATATCTTTGGGTACGGCAGCAGTCGGACTTGAGCGATAAAACCGTAATCTACGTACCCACCGAAACAAATCTCCCCATCCTCGAAGCAACAAGGAAATCAGACGCCAAATAAGCCTTATAAGGTCCTAAAATATTAAAGGTTTAAAGTTTTAAACTTAATTAGCAAGCGTGTGCATACTTTTTGCACACGCTTGTGCTTATCTTTGCACCAGAAAACAAAATAAACTACATAAAATGGCAAAGAAAGAAACCACAAAGAAAGCCGCAACAGAAAAAGACCCTCGAGCAGCACGCCTAGAAGCCCTCGCACAGGCGATGGGTAGAATCGAGAAGGCTTACGGTCGCGGCGCAATTATGAAGATGGGCGATGATGTAATCGAAAACATCGAAGTAATCCCGACAGGATCAATCAGCCTCAACCACGCCCTCGGTGTAGGGGGTTATCCACGTGGTCGTATCATCGAAATCTACGGACCGGAATCATCAGGTAAAACCACATTGGCAATCCACGCCATTGCAGAAGCACAGAAGCAGGGCGGAATCGCCGCAATGATTGACGCCGAACATGCATTCGACCGTTTCTATGCACAACAACTCGGTGTAGATATTAATAATCTCCTTATTTCGCAGCCCGATAACGGAGAACAGGCTCTTGAAATTGCCGAACAACTCATCCGCTCATCCGCAGTTGATATTGTAGTTGTCGACTCAGTAGCCGCCCTTACCCCCAAGAGCGAAATCGAAGGCGAGATGGGCGACCGTAACATGGGTCTCCAAGCACGTCTGATGTCGCAGGCAATGCGTAAGCTCACCGGAACAATATCTCGAACCAACACTACCTGTATCTTTATCAATCAGTTGCGCGAAAAGATTGGTCAGATGTTTGGTCCGACAGAAACAACAACCGGCGGTAACGCCCTCAAATTCTACGCATCTGTTCGTATCGATATCCGCTCACGCAACCCGATTAAAGACGGCGAAGACGTACTCGGCAAACGCGCATACATCAAAGTAGTGAAAAATAAAGTGGCACCTCCATTCAAACGCGCAGAATTCGACATTATGTTTGGTGAAGGTATCTCAAAATCAGGTGAAATCCTCGACTTGGGTGTAGAATACGACGTAATCCAAAAGAGCGGCTCATGGTTTAGCTACAATGGCAACAAATTGGCACAAGGTCGCGATGCAGCTAAGAAAGTAATTGCCGACAATCCCGAACTCGCCGAAGAGCTCGAAAAAGCTATTATGGAAGCACTCCGCAGTGCCGATAAAGTTAATCCCGTCCGCACTGTCGCTAAAGTAGAAGAAAGCGATACAGAAGCTTCCGAAACCGACACACTCTTCGACGATGAAGACCTCGCCGACGAATTCTCGATAGAAGAAGACCTCTAATAAAACTACTACTATAAGCCACGGCTCTACTGCGCTATATGCAGTAGAGCCGTAATTTATTGTGTCAAATATAATATTTGTTAATTTTTTCATAAAAACTATTGATATATAC
>CAZYYV010000065.1:0-10429 GCA_964651295.1 uncultured Bacteroides sp. | reverse complement strand
TGGCCAGACTATTGGTAATGCACTCCGCAGAATTCTTCTCTCCAGTCTTGGCGGTTTCGCAATCTGCTCAATCCGCATCGATGGTGTGGCTCATGAACTCGATTCAATACCCGGCGTGAAGGAGGATGTGACAAATATCATCCTTAACCTCAAGCAAGTCAGATTTAAGCAGATCGCTGAAGACCATGACGAAGAAACAGGAAAACTCCTTGTGGCGGGTACTGAAGTATTGAAAGCAGGAGACTTGGGTAAAGCTCTTTCGGGTTTTGAGGTTCTCAATCCTGACCTAGTGATTTGTCATCTCAATTCATCTGCTTCTTTCAATATGGAATTTTCCATCAATAAGGGACGTAGTTGGGTGCCTGCCGATGAAAATCGTGAGATGCTTCGCGCTCAGGGAGCGGATCCTTCCGTCATAGCTGTAGACTCTATTTACACACCTATTAAGAATGTGAAATATGCAGTCGAAAATTTCCGCGTTGAGCAGAAAACAGACTATGAGAAACTCATACTCGAGGTGACCACCGATGGCTCCATCCTTCCGAAGGATGCTCTTAAAGAGGCTGCTAAAATCCTGATTCACCATTTCATGCTGTTCAGCGATGAAAAAATCTCAATTGAGGCTCCTGCTGATGAGACTCCTGAAGAGTTTGATGAGGAAGTTCTTAAGATGCGTCAGCTTCTCAAGAGCAAACTCGTGGATATGGATCTTAGTGTCCGTGCTCTCAACTGCTTGAAGAGCGCTGAGGTTGATACTCTTGGTGAACTCGTTCAGTTCCAAAAGAATGATTTGCTGAAATTCCGTAATTTCGGTAAAAAATCACTCACAGAACTTGATGAGCTCCTTCAGAACAACAACCTCTCGTTCGGCATGGATATTTCAAAGTATAAATTAGATAAAGAATAAACAAAACGATGAGACATAATAAGAAATTCAACCACCTGAGCCGTAAGAAAGGACATCGCGAGGCGCTGCTCTCCAATCTTGCAATCTCTCTCATCATGCATAAGAGAATCTTTACGACTCTGGCAAAGGCAAAGGCACTTCGTGTCTATGCTGAACCTCTTATCACTCGCTGCAAAAAAGACGATATGAACAATCGTCGTCTCGTTTTCAGCTATCTTCAGAATAAGGAAGCTGTCACCGAGCTCTTCCGTGAAGTAGGTCAGAAAGTGGCTGAACGTAACGGTGGATACACTCGCATTCTTAAGACTGGCAATCGTCTGGGTGACAACGCCAAGATGTGCTTCATTGAGCTCGTTGACTACAACGAAAATATGCTCAAGGCCGGTAAGGATGCCAAGAAGGCCGGACGCACTCGTCGTTCACGTCGCAAGTCTGCTGAAGTAGCAGCTCCTGCAGTTGAAAACGAAGCTCCTGCAACTGAAGCTCCCGTAGCAGAATAATCATAGATTGTTCGATATATAAAGCGATATCGCGATTCCGTGAATGCGGGTTGTGATATCGCTTTTTTTGTTTGGGTTGTGGCGTTAATTTCTAAGTTGTCTTTTATATATTTGTGTTCGCTGAACTTGCGACATGGTCAAATGATTTTATCGAATCGGATATTAATCTTGTTCTTAAATCGTTTGTGAATTACCTTAAATCATATGACTTGATAAAGCGTTTTTGCATGAGGTCTTGTAATGATATTAGAGTGCCTATTTTTGCTATCAGCCGGCTTCGTATGGGGACTGATGGTGTCGGTATTACTACCTTAGTGACTTTTATGGGTTGTCCTCTTCGGTGTAAGTATTGTTTGAATTCGAAATGTCACGAGCCTATTTTTGAGTCGGATGGCAGGACTTTGCGGAAAGGTATAATGATGCTTACGCCACGTGAGCTATATGATTTGGTAAAGTTAGATAATATCTATTTTCAAAGTACCAGTGGTGGAATCTGTTTTGGGGGCGGCGAACCGACACTTTATGAGCAATTTATTGTTGAGTTTAAGAAGTTGTGCGGAGAGAGATGGAAAATTACATTGGAGACTTGTTTGCGATGCTCCTATAATACAATTCAAAAATTGAGTGGTGTCGTTGACCATTGGATAGTTGATGTAAAATCTATGAATCCGTTAATTTATCAGGAATATACAGGTGTTGAGTCTAATATTTCGCAGCATTTATTTGGTATGCAATCGCTTGTGTCTGAAGATAGGGTCACAATCAAGGTTCCTCGTATTCCAGGTTTTAATGATGGGGAAGATTTGGAAAGTGATATGGATGGAATCAGGCAGAGATTTGGGTTTTCAAGGGTCTATAAGGTAGAGTACAAGAAATTATAATTTAATATGGTTAGTTATGAGCGTAGGTAAGGAAAAGTGTGAAATACTTAAGCGTATTCGTAAAGATGTTGCTGATAGATATGGTGTGGAATATAACCCGACTGAATGTAACCATAGTGGAGATTGCAGTGGGGTATGTCCAAAATGTGATGCTGAGCTTAAGGAACTGCAGCGGCAGTTGGAGTTGCGTGGCGTCATGGATATTCATTCTTTGAATATTACTGTTGATGTCAATAAGAATGAAGATATTAGCATTCTTGAGGGGGATGTTGCAACTACATCAAGTGACGACCCTGAGTGGCATATAATTGGGATGCCGGCAGCTCCATTTGCTAATATGGAAAAAAGACGAGTGCTCTATAAGGAGTGTCAGATCGCAGGAATAACTTTTCGTGATTTGGAAGATGTGTGGGACGAGCTTTATGAGGGTGCAAAATTGGCTCTTGTTCGAGAAAAAGATAACAAACATGACAAGTATGCAGTAGCCGTAGCATTGGCCGATGATTATGATGGAGATACAGACGATTTCGATTTTGACTATATATTGGGATATGTGCCTCGTGCTGAAAATAAGTATCTTGCTACTATGATGGATCTTGGTTGGGCAGAGGCTTTTGAGTGTGAACTCAGTCAGATAAATGGCTCAAATCCATACAGGGGGAGCTTGTTAATGAAGATATTCATGGTAAGCAAAGATGAAGAAGCTGTAGAAGATATAAGCAATTTATTAAGAGTGATTGAGTTGGATAGGGGTGAGTATGAGGGTTTTATATCAGGCTTAGAGATGAATGGGTGTGCTTATTTTCGTTATGGTAGGTTTCCTTTATGGGAACGCAAGTATCCGAAGAAGGGCGAAAAGGTCGTTTTTATGCACCGAGAAGAGCAATCTACTTTGCTATATCTTATGCACTGTATTGCCGTGGGCGATGAAGATGCGTCGTATTTTGTAGAAGATAAGGATTCATTGTTTGCTGTAGATGATTGTTGCTATTACGTATTTACAAATATTAAAGGTCCGATTCGAATGCTTAGCCGGGAACTCGATTTTCTCGCGTTTGAAAAAATAAATAGAAAAGAGCCGGAGGAATTTTTGTCTGAAGAAGCGAGTTTAAGGGTGAAAAATATATTTGTGAATTGTGTGTCAGCCGGATGAGTCGGTGTTATGACGTGTTTTGGCCGAACTTTCTTCGAGAAAATGAATTTTGCTTATTCGGGCAGAATGAATTGCTTTTAAGTGAAAATTAGCAGGACATGAGGTGGTGAGTAAGAATCTTATGTTTTGTTCATCAAGAATGTTTAATTCATTCGCTGATTTTGTGCTTGCTTGTTGATTCTATCGGGGCGTTAATTTGTTGAATACTCGCGTATTTTTGTGAAAGTTTTTTATTAACTTTGCAGAAGAGATTTGCTGAATATAAATTTCTAAACTCTATAACCAACTTTTTAAGTTTTAAGTAATTATGAAGATCGAAAAAATCATCGGTCGTGAGGTGCTCGATTCACGCGGCAACCCCACAGTAGAAGTAGACGTAATCCTCGAATCAGGCGCATTCGGTCGCGCTTCTGTTCCCTCTGGCGCTTCTACCGGCGTAAACGAAGCACTCGAGCTTCGCGACGGCGACAAGAGCCGCTATATGGGCAAAGGTGTCCTCAAAGCTGTTGCTAACGTAAACGGCCCCATCGCAGCTGCCCTCGTAGGCAAAAACGCTCTCGACCAGATCGCTATCGACGAGACCATGCTTGCTCTCGATGGTACCGACACAAAGAGCAACCTCGGTGCTAACGCTATCCTCGGTGTTTCACTCGCTGTTGCAAAAGCTGCTGCTGACTACCTCGGCCTCCCCCTCTACAAATACATCGGTGGTTGCAACACATACGCACTCCCCGTACCTATGATGAACATCATCAACGGTGGTGCACACTCTGACGCGCCCATCTGCTTCCAGGAATTCATGATCCGTCCTATCGGTGCAACTTCATTCCACGAAGGTATCCGCATGGGTACAGAAGTATTCCACAACCTCAAGAGCGTGCTCAAAGCTCGCGGCCTCAGCACCGCAGTAGGTGACGAAGGTGGTTTCGCTCCCACACTCGACGGTACCGAAGACGCTCTTAACGTAATCATCGCAGCTATCGAAAAGGCAGGTTACGTACCCGGTAAAGACATCACTATCGGTCTCGACTGCGCTTCTTCAGAATTCTACAAAGAAGGTGTTTACGACTACACTTGGAAACAAGGTGCAGACGCTCCCAAACTTTCAAGCAAAGAACAGGCAGAATACCTCAAGAAACTCGTTGAAGAATTCCCCATCGATTCAATCGAAGACGGTATGGCAGAAGGCGACTGGGAAGGTTGGAAGATCCTTACCGATCTCATCGGCGACCGTTGCCAGCTCGTAGGTGATGACCTCTTCGTAACCAACGTTAAGTACCTCGAAAAGGGTATCGAACTCGGTTGCGCTAACTCAATCCTCGTTAAGGTAAACCAAATCGGTTCACTCACCGAAACCCTCCGTGCAGTAGAACTCGCACAGCGTAACGGCTACACCGCAGTTATCTCACACCGTTCAGGTGAAACTGAAGACGCTACTATCGCTGACATCGCAGTTGCTACCAACGCAGGTCAGATCAAGACCGGTTCAGCAAGCCGTTCAGACCGTATGGCTAAGTACAACCAGCTCCTCCGTATCGAACAGGAACTTGGTGCTGCAGCAGCTTACGGCTACGGTAAAAAGACCCGTCGCGCAGAATAATATTAATTATTCCGATATA
Organism: uncultured Bacteroides sp.; assembly: GCA_964651295.1. Taxonomy (GTDB): domain Bacteria; phylum Bacteroidota; class Bacteroidia; order Bacteroidales; family Muribaculaceae; genus CAG-873. The sequence goes on along the minus strand of CAZYYV010000065.1, from coordinate 5,369 downwards.
ATAGCAGCCCTGCTTGCCCACGCAAGCGGGGCTTGCTTTTTTTAGGTCGTTTGGGTTATGCGAAAAATTTCGTATCTTCGCAGTGTAAACACATAGCAAATCCTTATGCTCGAAACCATTCGTCCGTTCTTACAGCAATATATCACTTGCGCAGGAAGTTCTACGATAATCAGTATTCTATTACTCGTAGGTATTTCAGTTGCCTCGCTATTAGTCTACTACATAACCAAAGGCCTCCTTAGTCTACTGGAAAAAGTTATTCTCCGCAGTCCTACCGACTGGGACGATGACCTATTCGATACCCGCCTATTCAATGCTTTAGCACAACTTTCTCCTGCACTTTGTGTATGGTGGCTTATTCCCGGACTTTTTGGCGATACAGCAGTCGCTTTTCGCTGGCTTTCGGCTATAACGTCGCTTTATATAGTGTGGGTATTTGTGCGTGTTGCGGTTATTTTTCTAGGTAATCTCTATGGCGCGATCGAAAGCCGTGCCCACCTAAAAGTATATGCGATAAAAGGAGTGTTTGAGATGCTCAAACTAGTGGTTATTTGCCTGGGAGCAATAATCGGTCTGAGTATCTTGATAGGTAAATCTCCGGTGGTAATTATTACCGCGCTCGGTGCATCAGCCGCAGTACTAATGTTGATTTTTCAAGATACAATCCTCGGTTTTGTAGCATCAATTCAGTTGACTGCCAACGAAATGTTGCATCCGGGCGATTGGATTGAAGATAAGTCGCATAATGTAGATGGCGAGGTAATCGAGGTGTCGCTCACCACAGTTAAGGTCAAGAACTGGGATAACTCAGTGTCGACCCTACCGCCCTATGCCCTTATCAAAGGGTCGTTTCGCAATTATCAGGCAATGCGCCGTTCCGGAGGTCGTCGAGTAAAACGGCCTATCTTTATAGATATCAACACAGTGCGCTTTTGTTCACTCGAAGAAGTGAAAGCGCTTGATAGTAAAGGCCTTCTAGAAGGCGTCGAATTGCCCGACCCGACTCGTGTGGTGAATCTCCAACTATTCCGCTTGTATTTGAGCAACTATCTTCGCGAGCATCCGATGATTAATCATAAGATGACTACTATAGTTCGACAGCTAGATGCAACAAATGCGGGAATTCCGCTCGAAATCTATTTCTTTGTTGCCGATGTAGATTGGGTGGCTTATGAAGGTAAGGCGGCAGATGTATTTGACCATATTTATGCCGTAGTGCACGAGTTTGGATTATCTATCTTCCAACAACCAGCTGGTTCAGACCTAGCTCGTATAGCTAAATGATTCTTGCGATGAATCGAGTTATCTGTCTGTTAGTTAGTATGCTGTCGATTGTCGTGTCTAATGCGGCAATCGCCCTTCAAGCCGATATGGGATTGTCGTGGTTCAACTATAAAATCAATGATGCCCCTACAGCGGTGTTTGATATTTATCGCGATAGCCACGGGCGTACGTGGCTAGGAACCACTTCGGGTATCAGTCTATTCGATGGATTCCAGACTTATCCAGTCAAAGAGGGCGATTGGGTGTTCAGAGCGCAGGTCTACAGTATGGTAGAGTATAGCGGAAGTATCTTCGTAGGCAGTAATGACGGTTTGTATATTCTCGATCCCGAGACTAGCATAATAGAAAAGGCCGAAGGAGATTTCCCTCGCGAAATCCGTACTTTGCTTTTGGTGGATGATACTTTGTGGATTGGATCTCTTTCGGGACTCTTTCTATATGATATTTCAGACGAGGCGATATATGACTATTCGTCAAAGACTCCACATCGCGCCGTTTATAGCCTTCTAGAAAGTGCGGAAGGAGTAATTTATATCGGTACCTACGATGGTTTGGGAGTCTACTCGCGAGTTACAGGCGAATTCTCGACTATTGCAATGCCACCGTCGACCTCTTATGGGGGCAATGTCTTTGTAAATGCTATGATTGAGAATCCGGAGGATGGTTTGATTTATCTTGGCACCGAAGGTTCGTTGATTGCTCTTGATGTGGCAACACATGCTAGTAAGGTGTTAGGAGCATGTAATGGTTACTCTGTAAAGTCGCTAGCATTTTCAAGTGAAAATCTTATAGCGGGAACAGATAACGGATTGGTTATTCTTAATTCTGAAACAGATAAAACAACTGTGTTTTGGCATGACTCGCGCACACCGTATTCAATAGCATCTAATGTTGTATGGTGTCTAGACGTCGATGCACTTGGGAATATCTGGGGTGGTACAGAGGTAGGAGTAAGTATTATCGACCCATTATCGCCAGTGCGTATCTATTCTTTAGCCGATATTACGGGAAAGAGTGCCGGTCTGCAGATTTATAAAATATTGCGAGATAGTAGCGGAGCACTTTGGATGGGAGGCTCGAATGGTTTGGTCCGTTTTGACGGTGAAGATGTTGTTTGGTATCGTCAGGGAACTGACCGACCACTTTCGCATAATCGAGTACGCGATCTTATTGAGACATCTTCCGGGGAGATTTGTGCAGCCACAGATGGCGGTATCAATATCTATGACGTGTCGACTCGCTCGTTCAGAAATCACCGCATAGCAAATCGTGATAAGAAGTTGAATGCGAATTGGGCGTATAGTATTCTCGAAGATACTTCCGATAGTACCATCTGGGTTGCCGGTTATCTAGGAGGAATTTTCAGTGAAAAACTCGACCGCTTCCGATCGGAAGGTTCTACACACCTTGCCGATACCGTTATTTCGACACAAGATAGTCGTCTTCCGAATGACCTAATCGGTCAGATGGTTGCTGATGGTTGTGGTAATAAGTGGGTTCTGCATTTCCGCGATACAGCACTGACTCGTATCGGCGCATCGCGAGGTGAAATTTCACGAATTCCGTTTGCTTCGATAGTCGGAGAAGAACCTACAATGCTTTGTGTCGATGGAGCAGGATGTATTTGGACCGGTTTTTATGGAGGAATGGTACGATTCAAACCTAGCGGAGAGGTTTGTGATACAATAGTACGTTTTCCATTTGGAGCAGGGAATGATGCGATTAAAGCGATGACTGCTGTCGGACGTGATATTTGGATTGCAACCGGTACAGCAGTGTTTGCTGTAGATGCACGTTCGATGGAAGTAAAGATGCTCTCATTGCCCTCCAAAAACTATACTGCAATCTACTACGATCGTAATACACGTCGTGCCATCTTGGGTGCAAGCGATGAAGTTGTGGTGGTAGATCCGATACGCTTGTCGAATGTTCATTCAGAGGAGGTAATCGACCGAATCCGAGTTCGCGAGGGTGAAACTGATGGAATTATATCTTTTGAAGATAACGCACCTGCAGTTTTTAGACTTCCATACGATAATCGCAATATAAGCATAGACTTGGGTTCTTCAGTGTTCTCGCCCGGTCGCTATCAGCGATTCAGCTACACTCTGGATAGAGAGAAACAATGGAATCTGCTTCCAGCAGGCGAAAACCGCATTACGCTTACGTCGCTTGTATCCGGCAAGCATATAGTGCGAATGGCAGTTGCGGGATCTCCGAATTCGGTCCGGACGCTTACTATAGAAGTAGCAAGTCCGTGGTATCGTACGCCACTTGCGCTAACACTTTATGCTATTGCAATAGTAGTGATAATACTTACAGTTATCCGAGAGGTTCGACGTCGTCAGCGACGACATATTGAGGAAATGGAGCGAAAAAACGTCTTGGAATCCGTCGAAAACCGACTTTTCTTCCTTGCAAATATTTCGCACGAACTCAAAACGCCACTTTCAATGATTATCGGTCCGTTGAGTAAAATACGAACGGGTCATCCGGATGAGGAGGTGTCGAAAGACGTAGAAACAGCATATCAGAACGCGATTAAGCTTAATACACTAATCCATCAGACCGTAGAAATCAATCGGATGGAGCTTCGCAGTGAGAGTATGCTAATATATTCGCGTATTGACGTGGTCGATTTTTGTCGTGATATATTCGATAATTATAAACAGAGTATTGCCGACCGTCAATTTGTATTTACTTCAGCCGATCAGCATATCTATGCTCGTATTGATGCAGTGAAACTCGAATCATTAGTTTCGAACCTTCTATCAAATGCGGTGAAGTATAGTACGGATGGCTCTACAGTCGCACTATCGATAACAGTCGATGATTCGGTTTTTGAGATATGTGTATCAGATGATGGCGTTGGTATCCCTACAGACGAACTCTCGCTTGTTTTTCAGCGTCTATATCGTTCGCCTCGTACAGCTCGATCGCACGAGGGTACCGGCATCGGCCTGTATCTAGTTCGTCAATATGCGCAGCTTCTCGGTGGTTCGATTACAGTCGATAGTAAGGTGAACGAGGGATCGACGTTCCGTCTACGTCTTCCTATCGGAGAACTAGATGAGGATGTATCCTCTCCAGTAGATGTTCAACCCAAGGCTTCGGACAACCGCAAGAAAGTACTTATCGTCGACGACAATCGCTCGATAGCATCGTTTATATCGTCGATTCTATCTGATTATAACTGTACAATAGCATCAAATGGAAAGGCCGGATTGACAGTCGCTGCAAGTTTTCATCCCGATCTCATAATTGCTGATGAGATGATGCCGGTAATGTCCGGATTAGAAATGTGCCGCCATTTACGTTCAAATCCAGCATTATCTACAGTGCCAATACTCCTTCTTACCGCCAAAGATTCGCCCGATATACTCGGCGAAAGTATCAATAGTGGAGTGGATGCTTATATGCCAAAGCCGTTTGAGGCTCCGGTGCTAGTTGCAAAAGTCGCCCAACTCATTAACTCGGGAGAGAATATGCGTCGCAATCTTCGTCTCGACTCACTCACCGAACCGGTGGCGCAAGAGGCTGAAAATGCAGATGAGCGTCGACTAGCAGCCGTAACGACAGCTATTGAGAATAATCTGTCGAATCCGGATTTGAATGTCGAATTCCTCTGTGCGGAGGTGGGAATGCAGCAGAAGAACCTCTACAGACTCCTTAAAAAGTATGTTGGAGTAACTCCAATAGAGTATATCCGCCAAACTCGCCTTCGTAAGGCCGCGATGCTCCTTGAACAACAGAAATTTACGGTCAGCGAAGTTATGTATATGGTTGGATTTAGCTCACCATCCTATTTCTCCAAATGCTTCTCTGCTACGTTCGGATGCACTCCTGGGCAATACGAGAAGAGTAGAGGAGTGTAGGAGTGCGGCGATGCCGTTCTCGTTTAAAAGGATCTAGTTTATGATTTTATAGTCCTGTGGGGTTGTACGACCTGCTCGACGCAGGTCTGATGCACGGGGCGGACTTGTCGGACGACTCTGACGGGGGCGGAGGCGCGTTTTTTTGCTTTCCCCAATTATTCCAAAATGTCAATGTACTCTTGCTGCCGATTTGGCTGTTAACCGCGGGGG
>CAZYYV010000064.1:0-11167 GCA_964651295.1 uncultured Bacteroides sp. | reverse complement strand
CCAACCACTTCGTGAATGCGAGTGAGTAGTTGGGCTGCGTTGCTGTTAGGCGCTTTCGTTGGAGTATTCGACGAGATTTGAGCACTTTGTAAGGCGTGTTTTTTTGTTTTGATGCAAAGTTAGAGAGTGCCCAATATGTTTGATTGTATAATTTTTATGCAGCGGGGAATTCCTCTTAGATATGTAGGGATAATAAAAAACCAGCCCGCCGGAAGGCGGGCTGGTTCTATGTTGAGGTAAGTGATTCTTACTTCGAGAGTTTTTCCTTGAGAGCTGCGAGAGCTTCGAGGTCGCCGAGGGTTGTGCGTTCGAGGGGAGTAGTAGCAGCGGGAGCTTCTTCTACCTTCTTAGCAGCAGCCTGACGTTTGGGTTTGCGTTCAACAGCGGGTTTTTCTGCACGAGTTTCATCTTCGAAGATGCGGCTGTGCGAGAGGATGATGCGCTTGCTTTCCTTGTTGAATTCGATAACCTTGAAGTTGAGTTTTTCTTCAACTTTAGCCTGGCTACCGTCTTCTTTAACGAGGTGCTTGGGAGTAGCGAAGCCTTCTACGCCGTAGGGGAGAGCAACAACAGCGCCCTTGTCGAGCATTTCAACGATTGTGCCTTCGTGAACAGAACCAACGGTGAATACAGTTTCAAATACGTCCCAGGGGTTTTCTTCGAGTTGCTTGTGGCCGAGGCTGAGGCGACGGTTGTCTTTGTCGATCTGAAGAACTTCAACTTCGATGTCAGCGCCAACCTGAGTGAATTCGCTGGGGTGTTTGATTTTCTTAGTCCAAGAGAGGTCAGAGATGTGGATGAGACCGTCAACGCCTTCTTCGATTTCAACGAAAACGCCGAAGTTTGTGAAGTTGCGAACTTTTGCAGTGTGGCGGCTACCGATGGGGTATTTAACTTCGATGTCTTCCCAGGGATCTTTCTTGAGCTGCTTGATACCGAGGCTCATCTTACGTTCGTTGCGGTCGAGGGTAAGGATAACAGCTTCGATTTCGTCGCCGATCTTGAGGAATTCCTGAGCGCTGCGGAGGTGCTGGCTCCACGACATTTCGCTAACGTGGATGAGACCTTCTACGCCGGGAGCAACTTCGAGGAATGCGCCGTAGTCAGCCATAACGACCACTTTGCCCTTAACTTTGTCGCCCACTTTGAGTTCGGGATCGAGTGCGTCCCATGGATGGGGATGGAGCTGCTTGAGACCGAGAGCGATGCGTTTTTTGTCGTTATCGAAGTCGAGGATAACAACGTTGAGTTTCTGGTCGAGCGCAACCACTTCGCTGGGGTGGCTAACGCGGCCCCAAGAGAGGTCGGTGATGTGGATAAGACCGTCAACGCCGCCGAGGTCGATGAATACACCATAAGAAGTGATGTTCTTAACAGTACCTTCGAGTACCTGACCTTTTTCGAGCTTAGAGATGATTTCGCGTTTCTGCTGTTCGAGTTCAGCCTCGATGAGAGCTTTGTGCGAAACAACTACGTTGCGGAATTCTTCGTTGATCTTAACGACCTTGAATTCCATGGTCTTGCCTACGAATACATCGTAGTCGCGGATGGGCTTAACGTCGATCTGCGATCCGGGGAGGAATGCTTCGATGCCGAAAACGTCAACGATCATACCACCCTTAGTGCGGCACTTGATGAAGCCCTTGATGATTTCGTTGTTTTCGAGAGCAGCGTTGATGCGTTCCCAAGAGCGAGAAGCGCGAGCTTTCTTGTGAGAAAGGATGAGCTGGCCCTTGCGGTCTTCCTGGTTTTCGATGAACACTTCCACTTTGTCGCCGATTTTGATTTCGGGGTTGTAGCGGAATTCGCTCATAGGAATGATACCGTCTGATTTGTAGTCGATGTTAACCACAGCTTCGCGCTTGTTAAGAGCGATGATGGTACCTTCGATTACTTCTTTGTCTTTTACCGAGTTGAGTGATTCCTCGTAAGCTTTTGTAAGCTCTTCACGAGATTTAGCACCGGCTGTTTCGCCGTTTTCGTAAGCGGCCCAGTCGAAATCCTCGATAGGTGAATTGGTTAATTCTGCCATTTAAATTAGTTAATAATAAAGTTGATTAATAAGGATAGCGTCCAGGTGGATACTATCCGAGGCGCAAAGTTACGCATTAATTTGCTGATACGCAAATAAAAATCGTCTACTTTTGCGATTTTTTTTGAGTCAACTCAGTTTTGGGATCATATAGACTTTGATAAAATGTTTTTTTGTACTTTTGTGATACAAAGTCTAATGAATTGAAAAATGAAGAAAGTTGCAACTATTTTATTCGCGTTAATGATGTTGGTCGGCAACGCATTTTCGCAGGGAATTGTCTACCACGATGCTCGTCAATTTCCGCTTTATGGCAGTGCAGTGTTGAATGACAGTGTGTTCTATACGCGACTTCCCGACTCGTTGAAGTCGGTAGTACGCAAAGAGTTGTATGATTTGGGTCGTAATACTGCCGGAATGTTTATTCGCTTTTCGTCGGATGCCCGCAAGATGAAAATTAAATGGAATTCGACCTTTAATTTGGAAATGAATCACATGACACCGACCGGAATACGAGGATTCGATGTCTATACGCTTGTCGATGGCAATAAATGGGAATTTGTGTCATCGGCACGTCCGGTGGTGAATCGCAAAAGTAGTACGGCAACGGTGTTTGGCAATAATAAACCCGGAATGTGCGAATATATGGTGTACTTTCCTCTTTATGATGGGGTAGACTCTTTGTATATAGGGGTAGATTCGGCAGCTGTTATTGAGGCTCCGAAAGTCGATTTGCCTAGCCGAGAAAAGCCTGTTGTTGTGTATGGTACTAGTATTACGCAAGGCGGTTGTGCTACGCGTCCGGGTATGTGCCACACTAATATGCTTGTACGAGATTTGAATCGCGAATTCTATAATCTAGGTTTTAGCGGAAATGGACGCCTTGACTTGGAAGTGGCAGGAGTAATGGCGTCGATTGATGCCGGGTTGTATATAATCGATTGCCTACCTAATAATAAGGTGGATGCGTTGAAGCAAAATATCGGACCGTTCTTCCAATATTTGCGAGAGCGCCGTCCCGATGTGCCCGTATTATTTGTTGAATCGCCAATGTTCCCCGGTTATTTGTTCGATATGGACGAAGAAGCTACGCTCAACGAAAAGAATGCAGCCCTTCGCGCCTACTACGATAAATTGAAAGCCGAAGGGGTGAAAAACATCTACTATTTTGAAGCAAAAGAAATACTTACCGAGGACCGCGAAGGTACGGTTGATGGCTATCACTTCACCGATTTGGGATTTTATAGATTTGAGAAAAAATTACTTCCGGTTGTAACAGCCATATTAAAAGCATCACGATAGAATACGGTTAAAAATTCTATCAAGGGTTGTTGTTTAAAAACTTTTTGTTACATTTGCGGTATTGAACCTTAAAAACGAGAAATTATGGCAAAAGTCTATGGAGCTGTGACTATCGACTCAATGCGTTGTAAGGGATGTAACCTATGTGCTGTAGCTTGTCCCCAAGACGTGCTAATGCTCCAGCCAAAAGAGGTGAATGACCGTGGATATCACTATGCTTTTGCAGCAAAGCCCGACGCGTGTGTCGGCTGTGCTGCTTGTGCAACAGTTTGTCCCGACGCCTGTATTGAAGTGTACCGTGTAGTCGATCGCGGCAATTAATCACCATGAAGATTTCAAATTATGGAAGAAGTTAAATTAATGAAAGGCAACGAAGCTATCGCTCACGCAGCGATTCGCTACGGAGCTGATGGATATTTCGGCTACCCGATTACACCTCAATCGGAAGTACTCGAAACTCTCGCTGAATTGCGTCCCTGGGAGACTACCGGTATGACCGTGCTTCAGGCTGAGAGTGAACTTGCCGCTATTAATATGGTATATGGTGGTGCCGCAACCGGTAAAGCAGTGATGACATCGTCGTCATCGCCCGGTGTGAGCCTCAAGCAAGAAGGTATCAGCTACCTTGCAGCGTCGGAGCTACCTGCACTTATCGTCAACGTGATGCGAGGCGGCCCCGGCTTGGGTACAATCCAGCCCTCGCAAGCCGACTATTTTCAGGCTACCAAAGGTGGCGGTCATGGCGACTATCATTTGATTATCCTTGCACCTGCTACTGTGCAGGAAATGACCGATTTCGTAGCTCTCGGCTTCGATTTGGCATTTAAATATCGCACACCTTCGATGATTTTGGCTGATGGTGTGGTAGGTCAGATGATGGAGAAAGTAGTCCTACCTCCGCAACGTCCACGTCGTACCGAAGCTGAGATTCGCGAGCAATGTCCTTGGGCCGCTTGCGGTCGTCAAGGTCGCGACCATCGCAATGTCGTTACGTCGCTCGAACTTGACTCAGCTAAAATGGAAGTCAACAACCTCCGTTTCCAAGAGACATATCGCAAAATCGAAGAAAACGAAGTTCGATATCAAGAATACTACACCGAAGATGCAGAATACCTCATTGTAGCATTCGGCTCAGTAGCACGTATCTGCTTGAAAGCAATCGAAGACGCACGCGCAGCCGGTATTAAAGTAGGTATGATTCGTCCGATTACCTTGTGGCCCTTCCCCACTAAAGTGATTGCAGAATTGTCGCACCGTGTTAAGGGTATCCTTACAGTCGAACTCAATGCCGGTCAGATGATTGAAGACGTTCGACTCGCCGTCGAAGGACGTGTTCCCGTACGTCACTTTGGTCGTATGGGTGGCATTGTGCCTAATCCCGGCGAAGTGCTCGACGCCCTCAGCAACGAATTTTCAGTTAAACTTTAATCTGCCACTGCAATGAAACCCGAAGATATTATCAAACCTGAAAACAAGGTTTACGCAAGGCCGAAACTCCTCACCGATAACTATACCCACTACTGTCCCGGATGTAGTCATGGTGTGGTACACCGCTTGGTGGCAGAACTCCTCGACGAGATGGGCGAAGCCGACAACGCTATCGGTATCGCACCCGTTGGTTGCGCCGTATTCGCCTATAACTATATAGATATAGACTGGATTGAAGCCGCACACGGCCGTGCACCCGCGCTCGCTACCGCAGCATCACGTCTCAATCCCGACCGCCTCGTATTTACGTATCAGGGCGACGGCGACCTCTCAGCTATCGGTACTGCCGAAACAATCCACGCGGCAAACCGCGGCGAGAACATCGCTATCATCTTTATCAATAACGCTATCTACGGTATGACCGGTGGTCAGATGGCACCGACGACCCTCTTGGGCATGAAGACGGCAACAACTCCCTACGGACGTCGTGCCGACCTCAATGGATATCCTCTTGCTATCACCAATTTGCTCGCGCAGCTCGACGGTACTTGCTATGTAACACGTCAGGCAGTACACACCGCCGGAGCCGTACGCAAAGCTAAAGCAGCGATTAAAAAAGCTTTCGAGAATGCCAAAGCAAAACGTGGTACATCGATTGTCGAAATTGTAGCGACTTGTAACTCCGGTTGGAAGCTCACTCCTGCCCAAGCAAACGAATGGATGGTCGAACATATGTTCGAAAAATATCCGTTGGGCGACCTCAAAAATGTTTAATCCAAGTTCACTCCTAAAACTATGAAAGAAGAAATAGTAATCGCCGGATTCGGTGGCCAAGGAGTCCTTTCGATGGGCAAAATTTTGGCATACGCAGGTTTGATGGATAACCTCGAAGTAACTTGGATGCCCTCTTACGGACCCGAACAGCGTGGTGGTACTGCGAACGTTACCGTAATCCTTTCAGATTCGCCTATTAGCTCTCCCGTGCTCGACAAATACGATACGGCAGTGGTGCTCAACCAGCAGAGCCTCGATAAATTCGAAAGTAAAGTGAAGCCCGGTGGCACACTCATCTACGACCCTTCGGGTATTCACCGTTTACCCGAACGTACCGATGTGAAAGTCGTTGCAGTCGATGCGATGACCGCGGCCATTGAGCTCAATAACTCGAAAACGTACAATATGATTCTTCTCGGAGCGCTACTCAAATGCCGCCCCATCGTCGAAATCGATGCAGTCCTCCGCGGCCTCAAGAAAACGCTTCCCGAACGTCATCATCACCTCATCCCGCTTAACGAGCAAGCCCTCCGCAAAGGTATGGAACTTGCGTAGCATAATAGCTTGAACAACAACACTCGCCGCGCGATAAACTCGTGCGGCGAGATTGTTTTTTATGGACATAAAAAAGGGCGAAGTTGCCTCCACCCGGAAATGCTTTCACAACGGAATAATCCTTATTGTGATTTGCTTTTAAATTTGTATCGCAAAATTAGAAGTTAATTTGTAAATATGCAAATTTGTAGATAAATTTGTGATTATTATCCTTAAAATATTATACTATGAAGCAAATTCTTGGTTTAGACCTTGGCTCATCGAGTATCGGATGGGCAGTCGTTGAAGAAAATAATGAAGAAATTATCGTCGAAAATGAAGTAACACAACCCGATAGGATTGTCGGTCTTGGAAGTCGTGTTATTAATGGAGATGAGTGTACAGATTTTGCCAAAGGAAAATCAATAACAATAAACTCCGACCGCACAGCTCGTCGTACTCAGCGTAAGGGGTATGACCGCTATCAGTTGAGAAGGGCGTTGTTGATAGAAGAACTACGGCGTTTGGGCTTGTATGGAGAAGCACCGTTGCGGCTTCCCAAACTTGATTTGTGGCGAGTCCGTGCCAATGCAGCCGAGCAGCAAGTGTCGCTGCAGGAGTTAGGTCGAGTGCTTTGCCATATCAATCAAAAACGAGGCTACCGAACGGTCAAATCGGATTATGGCGAGAAAAAGTTGGGCGATTATGTAAAGGCAGTTGTCGGCAATCATCGCGAACTTCAAGAATTGCATCAGACTGTAGGGCAGTATCTCTACAGCCATATAAAAGACGATGAGGCATATCGCTGCAAAGACCGTATATATCCTCGCGCAGCGTATGTTGAGGAGTATGATGCCATTATGGCTACCCAGCAGCGTTATTATCCCGAGATACTTACCGATAGTGTAGTTGCACATATTCGCGACTATATCATCTTCCACCAGCGACCGCTGAAATCTGTTAAACATTTGGTGTCGTATTGCGAATTGGAGCACTATGAGGTCGAACGTAACGGTAAGATTATGAATCAAGGTCCAAGGGTGGCACCGCGCAGTTCGCCTTTATTCCAAGTGTGCAAGATATGGGAGAGTATCAACAATCTTAATATCAAGAATAAGAGGAATGATACACTCTTTATCACCGATGAGCAAAAACGTGCAATCTTCGACTATCTCAACAAGAATGAGCGCCTGAGAGCTACTGCTCTTAAGCAACTCCTCGGACTGAAATCGAATGAATGGCAGATAGGAAATGCTATCGGCACGGGGTTGCAGGGAAATACTACTTATTTTGCCATAAGCAAGGCTCTTGGTCGCGGTTGCAAGTATCGTGAATTGCTTCGCTTCGATTTGAATATTATTGATGGCGGCAAGGTTGATCCCGAGACCGGTGAAGTTGCCAAAATCGTGGATGCTTCATTTGAGCAAGAACCGCTCTATCAGTTATGGCACGTGCTTTACTCGATTTCGGATATCGACGAACTTCGGTCGGTGCTGATGCGTAAATTTTCGATTGAAGATGAAGACGTTCTTTCGTCGTTGTGTCAGCTCGACTTCGTGAAAAGCGGATATGGCAATAAATCGTCGCGAGCGATGCGTAAGATATTGCCTTACTTGCAGATGGGAATGCAGTACTATGATGCTAAAGTAGCTGCCGGATATACCGATACTACGCTTACCAAAGCCCAAAACGAAGCTCGCGTATTGGCTGACCGATTAGAGCCTATCAAGAAAGGCGAATTGCGACAACCGGTCGTTGAAAAGATACTCAACCAACTCGTTAGCTTGGTAAATTCATTGATGGATGAATACGGTAGATTCGATGAAATACGTGTCGAACTTGCTCGCGAACTAAAGCAAAGTAAGGACGAACGAGAAAAAGCGACAAAGGCGTTAAACAAGAATCAGAGTGATAATGAAGCTATTGCGAAACGTATTCAGGAAGAGTATGGCTTAACGCCTACTCGCTCTCGTATTCAGAAATTTAAGATGTGCCAAGAAACGGTGGAGCATTGCATGTACTGTAATAGTAAGATAAATGTTGGGGAGTTTTTGCTTGGTGCGAATTTTGAAGTAGAGCATATCATTCCGCGTTCAATCCTTTTCGATGATAGCTTCTCGAATAAAGTATGTGCTTGCAGCCGATGCAATAAAGAGAAAAACAATCGTACTGCATACGACTTTATGGCATCGCGTGGCGAAGGTGAACTCAACGCATTTATCGAGCGAGTGAATGCTAATACGAACATATCGCGTACTAAGCGCAATAAACTGTTGATGAAAATGGAGGATATTCCCTCTGATTTCATCGACCGACAGTTGCGTGAGAGCCAATATATAGCAAAGAAAGCAAAAGAAATGTTGCTTTCGATATGCCATAACGTGTATTCGACAAGCGGAAGCATTACTGATTTTATTCGTCATATCTGGGGCTGGGACGAGGTCCTTCATTCACTTAATTTCGAGCGCTATCGTCAAGTCGGTTGCACCGAGCAAGTCGAGCGAGAAATTGATGGCAAGAAAACTACGGTTGAGCGTATCCCCAATTGGTCGAAGCGTATGGACCACCGCCACCACGCTATTGACGCGCTCACTATTGCTTGCACAAAGCAGGCTTATATCCAGCGAATCAACAACCTTAATTCGCTTAAAGAAGTGTCGTTCCGCTCGTATGCCGACGACCGACAAGATGCGGCAACGCGTCAGCGACTAACACGCCTTGAGCGCTATCTTCGTATGCAGCCACATTTTTCGACGGCAGAAGTAGAACGAGCTGTTGCGCAGATTTTCGTGTCGTTCAAAGCCGGAAAACGAGCTGCAAATGTTGGCAAGAATACTTATCGAGCCGGGGGAAAACGAAAAGTTCAGACCGGTGTAATTATTCCTCGTGGTGCTCTTAGTGAGGAGACTGTCTACGGTCGCATTAAGAATTGTGTAACTCTTGCCGATGAGTACGTTGTGAAGTATAAGGTAGGTTCGATTACACTTAAAGACGTTAATTCGGTAGTAGATAAGTGTATCCGTGAAATACTTCGCCACCGTCTTGAACAATTCGGAGGTGATAGTAAAAAGGCGTTTGCGACTCCTGTACTCGATCATCAAGGACGAGAAATCCGGTCAGTGCGTTGTTATACGGGTTTGTCGGCAGTTGTGCCGTTGAGGTATAACGAGAGCCGACAAGCGGTAGCATTCGTAAAACCTGGAAACAATCACCATTTGGCTATATATGAGGACGAAAAAGGTAAGTTTCATGAGCATATCGTTACATTCTGGCATGCTGTGGAGCGAAAGAAGTACGGAATTCCGGTGATTATAACAAATCCGTCAGAGGCGCTTGAGAGTATCAGCGATACTATGCCCGATACATTTGTGTCGCAATTGCCAAAATCGTCTCAATGGCGCTTTAAATTCTCAATGCAGCAAAATGAAATGTTTATCCTCGGTATGGATGAAGAATCATACCAAGAAGCGATGGCAAAGGGTGATAATGCAGCCTTGAGTAAGTACTTATATCGTGTGCAGAAGATGACTAAAGGAATCTATTATTTCCGACACCATTTGGAAACAACTGTTGCAGATGAATCAAAAACAGCAATTCAGATGGGCAAACTTAAGCGATTGAGTTTAAAATCGTTGTGCGAGAATAACCCTCATAAGGTTAGAATTTCGATTGCGGGAAAAATCTCGGAAGTATGATAAAACGGACATTATATTTCGGCAATCCTGCATACCTTAGCTTGCGATTGGCTCAGTTGGAAATCCGGCAACCTGAAAAAGGTTCTGATGAAGTAAAGCGGATTCCAATTGAAGATATAGGGGTAGTAGTGCTTGATAATAAGCAGATAACTATTACTCAAGGAGTGCTTGGAGCGTTGCTTGATAATAATGTTGCTGTAATCTCTTGCGATAATGCTCGTATGCCCGTCGGGTTGATGTTGCCATTATCGGGTAATACGACACAGTCGGAGCGATTTAGGTATCAAATCGATGCGTCTTTGCCGCTGAAAAAGCAACTATGGCAGCAGACGATACAATCTAAAATTGCCAATCAATCAGCCGTGTTAAAAGTGGCACGTAAATTCGATTGTGGCAATATGGATGCTTGGGCAAAACAAGTTAAAAGCGGCGACACTGATAATTTGGAAGCGCGTGCTGCAGCA
This sequence comes from uncultured Bacteroides sp., assembly GCA_964651295.1. GTDB lineage: Bacteria > Bacteroidota > Bacteroidia > Bacteroidales > Muribaculaceae > CAG-873. Next base: position 938 of record CAZYYV010000064.1, on the reverse strand, counting down.
TACTATTGGGCGAATCTCTTTGAGCGGATACCCGATTTTCGACGCGACCGAGATGGCTTTCCGCCCAATAACTTGCTGAACTATGGTTATGCGCTTCTTCGTGCAGTTGTTGCACGCTCTCTTGTTGGAAGCGGTCTCCTCCCGACTTTGGGAATTCATCATCACAATCGATATAATGCATATTGTTTGGCGGATGATATTATGGAACCTTATCGTCCGTTTGTCGATAGCTTGGTGCTTGAAATAATGGATAAATATGCCGATATTTCCCATATGACAACAGACCTAAAACGAGAACTCCTTTCGATACCGATTTTGGATGTGGAAATAAACGGGCGACGTAGTCCGCTAATGATAGCTACCGGAATAACAACCGCATCGCTCTTTAAATGCTATAGTGGTGAAATAAGAAAGATTGCGTATCCGACTATGAAATGATAGAACGATTTAGCGAATATCGGATAATGTGGATTTTTGTCTTTTTCGACCTCCCGACAGAAACAAAGACCGACCGCAAGAAAGCAGCGTTATTTCGCAAGCATCTCTTGCAAGACGGTTTTTCGATGTTCCAATTTTCGATATATTTAAGGCATTGCCCAAGCAAGGAGAATGCAGATGTTCATATCAAACGCGTCAAAGCGTGGTTGCCACAAAATGGATACGTCGGTATTTTGGTGGTAACGGATAAACAGTTTGGGCAAATGGAAATTTTTCGCGGATGTCAGAAAACGCATCAACCTGCGCCGAGCCAACAATTGGAATTGTTCTGATATAGAAAAACGATTTGCGACCAACTGCCGCAAATCGTTTTCTCAAACACCGTGATTTTTAATTTCTGGTTTTAGTTCTAAGTCTTTGATATATCGTAAAATACACAAGTTGTAGTGTGTTTGATGTGTCAAAGATACAAATTTAAAAGCAAATCACAACGGATCTGC
>CAZYYV010000063.1:0-12201 GCA_964651295.1 uncultured Bacteroides sp. | reverse complement strand
AAATACCATACTTATCGCGCACTCGCCTAAATAGCTTGTCGGGGTTTTGTAGGTTTATTCCAAGTACTTTCGATAATTTTGCACTTGCTTGTTGACTCTACATTGACTCTACATACAGAACTAATTTTGCTCGTATGCCGAAAATTTGCTAACTTTGCAATTCTAAAACAAACCATACAAGACTTATGGGATTTTTTGATTTTTTCAGCAGAGATAAGAAGAAAAACCTAGACCGTGGCCTCGAAAAGACTAAAGAGGGCGTTCTTGGTAAGTTGCGTCGTGTGTTTACCGGTAAACGTACGATTGATGATGATTTCCTTGATGAATTAGAAGAGGTTTTTATCACCAGTGACGTTGGCGCCGAAACAACTCTTAAAATTATCGACCGTATCCAGTCTCGTGTAGCTCGCGATAAATACGTCGACATGGACGAACTAAATGAACTTCTCTGCCAGGAAATCAGCGATTTGCTCGCAGAAAGCGATAACGGTGAAGTGGCGGGCGACTTTTTGCCTCCTGCCGGCAAAAAACCGTATGTGATAATGGTTGTTGGCGTTAATGGTGTGGGTAAGACTACTACCATCGGCAAACTTGCACATCACTATAAACAAGCTGGAAACAAGGTGATGCTTGGTGCTGCAGATACATTCCGCGCTGCTGCAGTTGAGCAACTCGACGAATGGGGCAAACGTGCCGATGTGCCTGTTATTAAACAGCAACTCGGTTCGGATGCAGCTGCCGTTGCATACGACACCCTTTCATCTGCAGTCGCAAACGACGTCGATGTAGTTATTATCGACACAGCAGGGCGTCTTCACAATAAGAAAGGTCTTATGGACGAGCTCTCTAAGATCAAACGTGTGATGGAAAAAGTTGTCCCCGGTGCTCCTCATGAAGTTCTTCTTGTACTCGATGGCTCCACCGGTCAGAATGCTTTCGAGCAAGCTCGTCAGTTCTCTGCCGCAACTCAAGTAACACATCTTGCCGTAACTAAACTCGATGGCACGGCTCGAGGCGGTGTCGTAATCGGTATTAGCGACCAGTTTAAAATTCCTGTAAAATATATTGGTATTGGCGAAGGTATCAACGACCTACAGCTCTTTAATAAGCGTGCTTTCGTTGAGTCGCTTTTCGGCCATAAAGATGCCTAAAAATGAAGAAACAACGCGTTTCGATTCTTAGTTTGGGGTGCTCGAAGAATCTTGTTGATAGCGAGCGCCTCTCTCGTCGTTTTTCCGACGCTGGTATAGAAGCACGATTTGTCGAAGATCTACCGACCGATGGCTCTAACCTCATTATCAATACTTGTGGATTTATCGGTGATGCAAAAGAGGAATCGATAAATAATCTACTCGGTGCTATCGAACTCAAACATAGGGGTGTACTCGATGGTGTATATGCTATGGGGTGCCTATCGGAGCGATATCGTGCCGAACTAACTGAAGAAATGCCCGAACTCGATGGCTTGTATGGCAAATTTGATTGGGGTGGAGTAGTAGAGGCTATCGCTGGAAAGAAATCTGCAACCAAACCTTGGTCGCGAAACTTGTCAACTCTGCCTCACTATGCTTATCTGAAGATTTCAGAGGGTTGCAATCGTTTCTGCGCTTTTTGTGCCATTCCTCTTATTACTGGTCGTCATAAATCTCGCCGTCCTGAAGAAATCCTTGCTGAAGTTCGTGAGTTGGCGGCTGCCGGTACATGCGAATTCAATATAATTGCCCAAGATCTTTCGTCGTATGGTCGCGACCTCAGTAGCGACGGCTCATCGATGCTTGCGCAACTAATCGAAGATATGGCGCATATCGAAGGCGTTGAGATGATTCGTCTGCACTATGCCTATCCGTCTGATTTCCCTTATGAAATCTTGCCGGTAATGGCGCGTAATCCTCAAATCTGCCGTTATCTTGACATCGCTCTCCAGCACATCGACGACAAAGTACTCGATAATATGCAACGCCATATTAATGGCGCTGCCACACGCGAACTCTTAGCTCGTATTCGCCGCGAAGTACCCGGAATTCATATCCGTACTACGATGATGGTAGGCTTCCCCGGTGAAGATGATGCTGCATTTGAGCGCCTCCTTGAATTTGTAGCCGAACAGCGTTTCGAGCGTCTGGGCGCTTTCGCATATTGCGAAGAAGAAGGCACTTTCGGAGCGCGTAATTATGTCGATGATATTCCTGAAGAAGTAAAACAAGAGCGTCTTGACCGTCTTATGGCTCTTCAGCAAGATATAGCTTTCGAAGTGGCTGAGGAAAAAGTCGGTTCGACTCTTCGCGTTATCATTGACGAATTCGATGGTGAACGATTTGTTGGTCGTTCTGAATACGATTCTCCTGAAGTCGATTGTAATGTCTTTATCGAGTCGGATTCTGATCTTGAAATCGGTAAAATTTATGATGTTGACATTTATGCAGCCGAAGGATTTGATCTCCTCGGTAGTGTGAAGAAATGAACATCGACCTCTCGCCTTTCTTAATTTGTCGATTGCCCGGTGAATCTAAACTTAAACGATTCGCCTACTTGGGTGTGGATGCCGAAAATAGCAAGTTGATTTTCGACGGTGCTATTGTGTCGCCATGGCCCGGAGTTGGTATTGGCAATAAGATGGAGGTTTGTCTGCATTCTACCACTTATGATGAGTATGTTGGTAATGTAGCAAAACTTGTATCAAAACTTAAGGTTTCAGGTGGTAAAACAGTAATTTCCAGACAGTGCTGCGGCGAGTACTATAGATTTGATATCGATGCTGCAGCCGAGAAATATTTTGCCTCATTCCCCGATATGTTTTGTTTCTTATTCTATCATCCTATTACAGGATATTGGATGGGAGCATCACCTGAATTGCTACTTCAAGTCGATAGCAAAAGTAAGGCGTATACCAGATCGTTAGCAGGAACTCGCAAGGCCGCATATCTTGCTCCTTGGAGCGAAAAAAATATCGAAGAACATCGCCTGGTAACCGACGATATTTTGCACAAGATAAATTCGCTCGGTGAGCAGGTATCTGCAAAAGCTCTCGATTGCTATAATTTCGTTTATGGTGCAATCGAGCATCTATGCACTCCAATTGAGATTCATAACGCCTCCGATGATATGCCTGCAGATAGGATTATTTCTGCGATACATCCTACTCCGGCTGTATGTGGTTATCCTCGTTCAAATGCGATATCTGATATCGCTAAATACGAGTGGCATTCGCGCAATTGTTATGGAGGTCTGATTACTATTGGTGGACTTACTTATGTCATACTTCGTTGTGTTCATTTCGATGAGGGCCGTTGGGCTGTCTACACCGGTAGCGGCATCACTGCCGATTCTGACCCGATAGACGAATGGCTCGAAACGGAAGCGAAAGCGGAGCCGCTTGTATCTCTCTTTTATCAATTTGCAGAATAATGAAAGATTCGCATTCTCGACATCTTTTCATCATCGTGGGCATCGCTCTAGCTCTTTTGTTGGCGATGTCTTTTGTACATTGGAGTAGTTTGACTTCAAATACTATTAAGGATTTCAACCTGTTCGAGGATTTATTTCCTTGCAAAAAAACGGTTGAAGAAGTAGCTACGGCAGAGGCTCTAATTGACCCTGAAATCGAGGCGTTTATCAAAGAACAAGAAGAACTTGATACGATTGCTGAAGCCCTTATCCCTATCGACTCGCTTAAAGTAGACACAATCGAGGTTGAGACTATAGTCCCCGTTAAGGCTCTCTCCGAGGCACCAGTTGTCGATGGTATTGTGCTTATCGAAAGCTATAAATCTTCGCTTGAAGTACTTCCCGCCTTTAAAGCGGCATTAACTCAGTCGCAATCACGGCTCGTTCGTATAGCCTTCCTTGGCGATTCGTTTATCGAGGGCGACATCTATACTCAGGATTTCCGAAATATGTTGCAAGACCGTTTTGGAGGCTCCGGAGTCGGATATATGGCTATGCATACCGATTTCCCCGGTTTTCGTAAGTCAGTGCGACAGCGCGACTCGGGTTGGAAGTATCGCGACGTTCGCGAGATGGGAAATTCCGACACTATTCGCACTCTTTCAGGTGCTTATACCATCGTAGATGGTAGCGCGAAAGCCTCATTTGATGCTACCGACCACATGTCGCATGCTGCTATGTGGGAGCGTTCGTCGTTCTCGTTTATTTCTCCCGATTCTGGTTCTGTTACACTTACAACAGATACCGGAACTAACACTTATGAAATTGTTGGTAGTAGCGATGTTCAGTTCTTGAGCGTCGATGGTGCTACCAAATCATTTAAAATTAGCACTAATATTAGCGGCCTTGTATCTCTCGGTGCATATCTTGATGGAGCTACCGGTGTTCAGGTCGACTGTATGTCGATTCGAGGAAATGCGGGTATTGCATACCGCAAGACTAATATCAGCCTTTGTGCTCAACAACGTCGTTGGACCGATTACGACCTTATTATCCTTGAATTCGGCATAAACGCATTGACTCTCGAACAAAAGAACTATGCCTCCTATGCTTTAGCGATGGTACAGAGTATCAATCGCATTAAGCAAGCTTATCCAAATGCCGATATACTTTTACTCGGTATCAGCGACCGTGGTTATAAGGATGGTACTACTTACTGTTCGTTACCTACGTGTCAGGCAATGGTTAATGCACAGCGCGATGCTACCGTTCGTACCGGTATCCACTTCTGGGATACTCGTGCTGCCATGGGTGGCGTAAATTCAATTGTTGATTGGCGCAAACGCAATCTCGTTAATGCCGACTATATTCATCTAAATTATAACGGCGGAGCCGAAATGGCCTCGCTATTGTATAACTCTTTGATGAAATGCGTCGATGAATAAGGATTCGTTTGTTCTTGCATTGTTCCTCATCTTTGTCTTGCCATTTATTGTGGCGGCTCAAGATGATGATACACAGGCCCAATTGCGCGAGAATCCCGATATTGAAGTCTCTGCATCAACGTCTTCGTTCGACTATTCGCAGTATAAGTTTCTGAAACTCGAATCTAATCACATTGTTATGAATGGTGATGATTGGAGTGGTTTAGCTCAAAAATTTGCAGCAGCTGCCAATGGTGATTCTTTGTTTTCAGTTGTTTATCTTGGCGATTCGCACGTTCAAGCTGATTTCGGTGGTGCTGTTATCCGTCAACGGCTTCAGAATGAGACGCGAAATGCAGGTCGTGGTATTGTCATTCCATTCCGTCTAGCCGGCACTAATCAGCCTTTTGATTATTCTTTCAGCCTTCAAAAACCATATACTGCCTCAAAATTGCTAAAGCAACCGTGGGCCACTGAAATCCTTTTTACAGGCATTGGTTTGAAACCGTCGAATAGCAATTACACACTTGGAATTCATTGCGATATGCCATTTTCGAAGATGCGATTCTTCTATAATGGTAGTTCTCCGATGCTGAATAAAGCAGATGCCGATGGCGAAATTTTATCGACCATAACCATCGACTCTCTAGGCATATTTACATTAAATTTCGGTCGTTCTCTTAGTGATGTCGCCGTTGAATTTGATGGCGATTGCTCTACGGTTTTCGGAGGTGTCGAACTGATGAACGATTCTGTCGGTACTGTCGTCCATTCTATTGGTAATAACGGCGCAACCTATTCGTCATATGCTAATATCGAAGGTATCGGACGAGGTTTGGCTGGGTTAAATCCCGATTTGGTAATCGTTGCTCTTGGTACTAACGAAGCCTTTGGACGAACAACCACCGACGCTTTTCATGCCGATATGGATGCCCTTCTAGGTGCTATTCGCCATGCTAATCCTAAATCTAAGATTCTTCTAGTCGGCCCTACTGAATGTTATAAAAAAACATATAGACGTGTTCAAGTTAAGAATGGGCGCCGCCGTCGAGTGTCGCGTACTGTTGTTAATACAAAGGCAAAAACTATTCACGAAGCAATTCTTGATTACGCCGAAACTGAAAATATCCCTTATTACGACCATTACACTATTGCTGGAGGGGAAGGCGCTGCTGCAAAAATGAAGTCTGCGAAAATTCTTGGCAAAGACGGTATTCATTTTACGGCTTCTGGTTATCAATTATGGGGAAATATAATTTCCGATGCTATTATTGAAGCCCTCAAATTCTCGTCAAACACCAATTTAGCAAAAAAATAGTGATTCTTGTGAAAATTTTTGGTTTTTTGTTTGCAACAATAACGGCTTGTTATTAATTTCGCAACATCAATTAAACCCAACCAGAGTATACACTATTTTATATGATATTTAATTTCCGCATAGTCTCCGATGAAGTTGATAACTTCAAACGAGAAATTCAAATTGACGCCACTGCAACTTTTCTTGACCTCAAAAAGGCCATTTGCTCATGCGTAGGTTACGATGCAACTCAGATGAGTTCATTCTTCCTTTGCGACCGCAATTGGGAGAAAGAGAAAGAAATCACTTTCGAAGACATGGGTGTTGACGACGACCAAGATGTATGGTTGATGGATGAGTCTGTCCTCGCCGACTTCATCGAAGACGAAGGACAAAAGCTCTTGTATGTTTTCGACTACATCACTGAGCGTATGTTCTTCATCGAAATGACTCAACTCGTTACCGGTCGTTCGCTTAAAGATCCTCTTTGCACGCTTTCGCTTGGCACTCCTCCTCCCGAAGTGATGGATATCGACGAATTCGATGCTAAGGTTGACGCTAAGGCTGCAGCAGCTGCCGTTGCTGACCTCGATGAGGATTTCTATGGTGACGAAGCATACAACGACGACGAGTTTGAAGCTCAAGGCTTCGACGAAATGAATTTTGAATAGACTTTTTTGTCTATTGCAGACATACAACCCGCACGTGTCGAGCGTGCGGGCATTGTTGTTATAAAACGCACCCTTCTCGATGTTCGACACCTTATCTGATATTACAAACACAAATTGGTTCTATTCAGCCTTTGCGATCATTGCATTGGCGTCAACCGTTGTGACTATCATCGTGATTGTGTCGGAGAATCGAAATCCGGTAAAATCGCTCGCTTGGGTAACGGTTTTACTCCTTCTACCTATCGTCGGTCTTATCCTCTATATTTTCTTTGGACGTAACATTAAGAATACGCGAATGATATCGCGTCGAGCTCGTAGGAAGTTGCGTCGACGTGAACCAAGATGGGAATCTGACCTTCGCGATATTTCATTGTCTTCATCGTCAAAACAGTTGATCAATCTAGGCAGAAGTCTAATAGGCTCGCCTTTTTACGCTGATAATTCGGTAGAAGTGTTTACCAATGGCGAAGCCAAATTTAAATCGCTCGAAGACGATATTCGTGCTGCTCGTAAATCAATAAATATGCAGTACTATATCTTCGAGGATGATAATCTCGGATGTCGCATTGCCAATTTACTTATCGAAAAAGCTCGACAAGGGGTGACAGTCCGTATTATGTACGACCATGTTGGTTCGTTCAACGTTCGCTCCAGTTTCTTTCGCAAGTTACGCGATGCTGGTATCGATGCCTCTCCTTTTTTCCGTGTTACATTCCCTCAATTAGCCACTCGTATCAATTGGCGAAATCACCGCAAAATTTGCATAATTGATAATGCAATCGGTTATATTGGTGGTATGAACATTGCCGACCGCTATATCGATGGTGGCAAATCGTTCGATCATTGGCGCGACACTCATATTCGACTAACGGGGTCGGCTATCGCTGCTCTGCATTACTCCTTCGCTGTCGATTGGAATTTTATGTGTGGAGAAGTAATCGAAGACGATGGTGCTGAAATCGTCCCTTCGGTTATCGGAAGAAATGCAATTACCGGTATTGGTGCTCAATTACTCACCTCTGGGCCGACTTCTCAGTGGGCTAATATCGCATTAGCCTATAATAAAGCAATTGCTAATGCCCAACGCCGTGTCTATATTCAGACTCCATATTTCTTGCCTACTGAAGGCCTTCTTAAAGCACTTCAAGCTGCGGCTCTATCTCACGTTGATGTACGAATTATGATGCCTGAGTATAGCGACTCATATATGCTTACTCATGCCTCGGCTTCGTATATAGCGGAGTGTCTAAGAGCTGGCATCAAATTTTACCGCTATAAAGGTGGTATGCTTCATTCAAAGCTTCTTATTATCGACGATGAAATCGTGTCGGTCGGATCAACTAATTTCGATTTTCGTAGTTTTGAGTGTAATTTCGAATCTAATTTATTCCTATATAGCAAGCCGTTTGCCAATCGTATGTTGGAAATATTTAAAAACGATCAGCAATCGTGCGTGCGCATAAAACCAGCCGAATGGCGCCGACGTCCTTTGCCTCGAAAAATTGCAGAGTCGATTCTTCGCTTGCTTAGTCCGGTATTATAAGTTTTTATTATGTCTGATATCGAATCCGCAAAACAAAGATTTTGCGATATTTTACGTCGCACTGAGCGTGAAAACATTGAATATGTAATTGAAGACCTTGAGTCTTGGGGCTTCTTTGAGTCGCCTGCCTCTTCGCAGGGTCATGGTGCATATCCCGGTGGTTTGCTCGAACATTCACTCAACGTCTACGATGCTGCTATTGCTATTCGTAAGGATATGTTGGTAGCTCGTCCCGATCTTGAAGATCAACTTTCGATCGACTCTATTGCTATTGCAGCTCTTTTGCACGATGTTTGCAAAGCAAATTTCTACAAACTCGTTCGTAAAAAGAAACGTAATGAAATCGGTATTTTCGAGGAAGTCGAAGCTTACGAAATTCACGACGAAAATTTCCCTGTAGGCCACGGCGAAAAGTCGGTTATTCTTTTGTTGCAATCGGGGCTTGACTTAAGTGACGATGAAATTTATGCAATTCGTTGGCACATGGGGCCGTGGAACCTTTCTCGCGACGACGAACGTTTCTATCGCCAAGCCGGGCGTCTGTCTGCTTTGCAGCCACTCATCCATAGTGCCGATACTATTGCATCGGCTATTCTCGAACGTCCCGCTAAACAGCTCTGATATCTTTAAAGAACCAATGTTTTTCTGTAAATAAATTTAAAACAGAGACGAAAATACCTCTTGTAGAAAAACAATTGTTATCTTTGCATAGTAATCTAAAATAACGCTATAATTATGAATAAGATAATCCGCAATTTCTTTTTCGGTTCTATCATCGTTGGCGGCCTCGCTTCTTGCGGTGGTGCTTCGAACACTCCTTCTCCCCTCATTGCTCAAAGCGAGCGTATTGGTGGCGAACTTGCTACCCTCGTTGAAGGTAGCCCTATGTTCCTTCAGTCGGCTGATGTTAATTATGCCGACGGTGTGTTAGGCGTATCTATTGCATTCAGCGATTCGACTGTTGAAGTTGAAGATTGTTCTGACGCCCTTGTACAGTACGTACTTGCTCAGTACCTCAAAGCTCACGGAGGTCCTGATCTTGACGTAGTGCTCAACACTCTTACCGACGAAGAAGGTTCGCTAAAATTGACTCTTGTTGATTCTAAAGCTAATTCTCGCGAATATACCCTAGGGGCCGCTCGTCTCAAACATCTCGTGCGCACCAAACCGATGGAACTCAGCTACAACGACGTTCGCACAAATGTTATGGATATCCTTGACGAACGTTGCGACGCTCTCGAACAGCAGTACAAGGCTGAAGATGCCGAGTTTACCATCAAAGGAGGTTTCGCTCAGTACACTCTTACATTTGCTCGCCCCACTGCATTTTCTCACCTCAACCAAGCTAGCCTTCGTGGTCGCTATCTAAAAGACCTCAAAGCTCAGTACGAGAATTATGGCGCTTGCCGTGGTATGGTAGAAGAACTCCTCCAAAGCCTCTCTATCGATGGTTATCGCTACGTTTACACCGATAAAAACGAAACCAAGGTGCTTAACGCTGCTATCCCTTGGAACCTTATTGATTAATAATACCTTATGAACTTAGTAGACAGATTTTTGCAATATGTGAAGTTCGACACTCAAAGCGACGAACTCACTAATATGACCCCTTCGACTCCGGGACAAATGGAGTTTGCCGAACATCTCAAGAAGGAGCTTGAAAACCTCGGTCTCACCGAGATTTCTCTTGACGATAACGGCTATCTTTTCGCAACACTTCCTTCGAATCTTCCTGAAGGTGTAGATGTGCCTACCGTTGGATTTATCGCTCACCTCGACACCGCTCCCGATATGTCGGGACGTCATGTCGCTCCTCGCATCGTTCAGAACTACGATGGTGGTGATATTGAGCTAAATCCGACCACTAATATTACGCTTTCGCCTGTTGATTTCCCCGAATTGAAGCATTACGTTGGTCAAGATTTGATTGTTACCGATGGAAATACGCTTCTCGGTGCAGACGACAAAGCTGGCGTGGCTGAAATTGTTTCGGCTATGGATTATCTTATCCAACATCCCGAAATTAAGCACGGAAAAATTCGTGTCGGCTTTAATCCCGACGAAGAAATCGGCCTTGGCGCTCATAAGTTCGATGTTGAAAAATTCGGTTGCGACTTCGCATATACTATGGATGGTGGCGAAATTGGAGAACTCGAATTTGAAAACTTTAATGCTGCTGTTGCTAAAGTTACTTTTAACGGTCGAAACGTTCACCCCGGCTACGCTAAGCACAAGATGATCAACTCTATGCGTATTGCAAACCAGTTTGTAATCATGCTTCCGCGTTGGGAGACTCCCGAACACACCGAAGACTACGAAGGTTTCTACCATTTGATTTCGATGGAAGGTACTGTTGAAAAAACTGTACTTACCTATATCATCCGCGACCACGATCGCGACCGTTTCGAACGTCGCAAAAAGGAACTCGAACACCTTGCTCGCAAAATCAACAACGAATTCCCCGATTGCTGCCAAATCGAAATTAAAGATCAGTACTACAATATGCGCGAGAAGATTGAGCCGGTGATGTATATTATCGACATCGCTCAAGAAGCTATGCGTCGAGTTGATATTACTCCTAAAGTTCAGCCAATCCGTGGCGGTACAGACGGCGCCCAATTGTCGTTCAAGGGTCTCCCTTGTCCCAACATCTTCGCCGGGGGCCTTAATTTCCACGGTCGCTACGAATTTGTACCCATCCAATCGATGGAAAAGGCTAAGGACGTAATAATTGAGATTGCTAAAATCGTTGGCGAAGGCAAACTCTAATTGATGCAGACTGTCGAAGATGATAGCCGACTTGTTGTAGTTGTTACCGGGCCTACGGCATCGGGCAAAACTTCTTTGGCTGTTGCTCTTGCTGAGCATTTCGGCACTGACATCATCTCGGCTGACTCGCGTCAGATTTATAAAGATATCCCTATTGGCACGGCTGCACCCTCGGTAGAGGAGCGTAGTCGTGCTTTTCATCACCTTGTCGGTATTTTTGACCTCGAGGAGTACTATAGTGCCGCTCGATTTGAAGAAGATGCACTCGCTTTACTTCCAAAAATCTGGGAGAAGAGTCCGGTGGCTGTTGTCTGTGGCGGTTCAATGATGTATGTCGATGCGCTTTGTAAAGGTATCGATGAAATGCCGACAGTAAGTGATAGTGTTCGCCAATATGTACTCTCGCTTCTCGAAGCTCACGGACTTGATGGCGTACTCGCTCAGTTACAGATTGTTGATCCCGTTTATTACGAAGAAGTCGACCGTGCCAACACTCGGCGAGTTGTTCACGCTGTTGAAGTGAGTCTTGAGGCTGGATGCCCATATTCCTCTCTTCGAACCGGAGAGAGCCGAAAACGGCCATTTAAGATTATTAAATTTGCAATCGATCGACCTCGTGAAGAATTATTTGCTCGTATAAATGCTCGTGTTGATGCGATGATTGAAGCCGGGTTAGAAGAGGAAGCACGTCGAGCTTTCGAAAAAGGCAATTTTAATTCGCTCAACACTGTCGGGTATAAAGAATTGGCAGCATATTTTGCCGGTGAAATGGACCGAGAAACTGCAATTGCTCGAATAGGCAAAAACACTCGTGTCTACGCAAAAAAACAGCTAACATGGCTTCGTCGCGACTCTGAAATTCACTGGCTATCCCCCGACTCTGCTTACACAGAAGCCCTTAAGATTATCGAAGAATCAAAATAGATAATCTTTGAACTAACCCCTCGCAATACGTTTTAACCTTCATAGAGCGCGACGTTGACCCGCGTTGAGCGGGTCTTCAAGATAATAGCGTGTGGTCGAAGCCTTGGCTGAGACCACACGTTTAATGTTCTGATGATATATCAGACCCACGTGAATGGGCCGCGAGACGACTGACCATCAACCAGATTT
>CAZYYV010000062.1:0-14205 GCA_964651295.1 uncultured Bacteroides sp. | reverse complement strand
CATCTTGATGGAGAAACTTCCTCAGGGACGCAAAGCCATGCCGACTGCACTAACTCAAAAGAAATTGAACCGACGGACTCGTGAGAAAATCAACTTTGATACACCGAAAAAGCGTTTTTTGCTTTTTTTGTTAATTTTGCATTTGCTGTTGGACTCCACATCCTTGACTGAGATTTGAAACTGCCAGATTTCTAACCGTCAAGAAATAGCGTTAGTAAACGCTTTCCATAATGTTATGCATCCCACCCACGAGCCTATGCGACCTCTGCAAGTGTTATGCATCGCAAATTTAGCTGTTTTTTATTAAAAAACCACTATATTTACCCCTAAAATTACTACGTCCAATAACTCGCTGACGGGTTATTGGACGTTTTACTTTCGCTAAGCCTCGCTTAGTTGACAATCATTGTGGTGCCGAGCGGTGTGCTGAATGTGGCTCTGGCAAGTTGGCGGAGGCGTTCGATTGTTGAATGACGTGGTTGAAGGCGTACCTTTGTAGCGCTTTGACTTGTGGCGCTGCTGGTTGATAGAGTAGAGCGTTTATCCATAGGCAGTAGCGTTGGATGGTTGAGGGTAATATGGTTCATATTGAACCGACTACTCATTAAACGCTGCGACTCCGTGCTTTATTGTATTAATTGCGAAATATTTTATGATTGTCGAGCTCTAAACTGTGAAAGTGTGATTGCTGTAGCTATTGCTACGTTTAGACTTTCGACTGTCGACGAGTCGGCAGGGTAGGGCGGAATGAGGATGTGGTGGCTCACATGCTGCTCTACGGCTGCTGAAATACCTTTGCCTTCGTTACCCATCACTACAATGCCGGTCGCGCTTAGCTGTGTGGTGTAGATATTTTCGCCGTCGAGGAATGTGCCGTAGACGGGCACTTTGCCATCAAGCGAAGCAAGCAATTCGGGTAAATCGGTATAGACGATGCGTGTGCGTGCCAAGCCGCCCATTGTCGCTTGAACGACCTTGGGGTTGAAAGCATCTACGGTATCGCGAGATGCAATGATGGTTCGCACGCCCATCCAGTCGCAGGTGCGGAGGATGGTGCCGAGGTTGCCTGGGTCTTGAACGCAGTCGAGCATTACCACTAAATTATTGGCAAAATAGTCGGCTTCTGGTACTGCTGATGGCTCGGGTATGTGGAAGAATCCAATCACCTGAGGGGTCGAACTCAGACGTGTCAATTCGCGTAATTTCGACAGTGGTATTTCTATCACCGATACACCTCCGATGGTTGCTCCGTGTTCGTCGATCCACTGACGGGTAGCATATACGTATGCTCCTGCGAATGTTTCTGCGATTTCGAGTACGCATTTCGTACCTTCGGCAACGAATAAGCCCGTCTTACGGCGACCTTTTGCGTCGTCGAGTGAGGCAAATTCTTTCATTTGGCGGTTGGTGATAATCGGTTCTGTCATAGCTTAGTAGCCTTTGCGATATTTATCCGACGATTCGCCGGTTTCCTCAAGAATACTCATATAAGAGTTGTAGCGCGATTGTGCAATGCGACTCTCTTCAAGGGCTTCGAGTACGGCACAACCCGGTTCGTGTGTATGGGTACAGTTGCCAAATCGGCAGTCTTCCGAGAGTTTGAATATCTCGGGGAAGAAGTGCCCAACTTCTTCGGGGGTAAACTCTACCACGCCGAAGCCGCGTACTCCCGGGGTGTCGATAATTTCGCCTCCGTCGGGTAGGGTATACATCTCCGAGAAGGTGGTGGTATGCATTCCGGTGTCGTGTGCTGCCGAAATTTCGGCGGTGCGCACGTCGGCTCCGGGTACAAGGGCGTTGATTAGGGTCGATTTGCCTACTCCCGAATTGCCGGAGAAGAGTGTTACTTTATCGCGTAGAAATTCTGAAAGTTCTTTTACGCCTTCACCGGTTTGTGCAGATACAATCAGTACCGGATAACCAATCGAACGATAGAGATATTTCACTGCTTCTAGCAACTCACGGTCTTCCTCGGTATCGAGTAAGTCTGCTTTGTTGATTACCAATGCAGCCGGCACGTTATAAGCCTCTGAGGTAGCTAAAAAACGGTCGATGAAAGTAAACGATGTCGTAGGGTGTGCTAAAGTGGCAACGAGTACGGCACAGTCGAGGTTGGCTGCAATGATGTGAGCCGCTTTCGAGAGGTTGCTCGCGCGACGGATTATATAGTTGCGACGAGGTGTAACGGCGGTGATAAAAGATACTCCGTCGGGACCTTTCTCTGATAGCTCTACAATGTCGCCCACCGCCACGGGGTTGGTGGTGCGGATACCTTTTATGCGGAAATTTCCTTTGGCGAGACATTTTATTTCATCGCCTTCGGATGTGCGAGCCACATAGTGCGCTCCGGTATTTCGGATTATGGTTCCTGTTTTCTTCATATCAGCAAAGCATTGGGGCTATACGTCGTAAGGCGGCGATAAATGCATCGACATCGGCGCGTGTATTATATACGGCAAACGATGCGCGTACAGTACCTTCTACGCCTAATCGTGCCATCAGAGGTTGTGCGCAGTGGTGCCCGGTGCGTACGGCAATGCCAAGTTGGTCTAGGAGTACGCCCGTATCATAGTGGTGTGCCGAGCCGATGAGGAACGAAATCACGCCGGCTTTTTCGGGCGCGGTGCCGAAGAAGCGGATACCTTCAATCGTTTTCATCTGTTCGGTGGCGTATGTGAGAAGGTCGTGCTCGTGGGCTGCGATATGGTCGAGACCGATGCCTTCCATATAGTCGATGGCACGCTCAAAAGCTGCTATACCTACATAGTCGGGGGTTCCGGCTTCAAATTTATAAGGCAGATCAGCCCAAGTGGTGCCAGAAAAACTTACGTGCCCAATCATTTCGCCACCGCCCTGATATGGTGGCATTGATTCGAGCAAGTCGCGTCGACCATAAAGCACGCCGATACCGGTCGGGCCGTACATTTTATGCGATGAGAATGCGTAGAAGTCTGCACCGATGGCTTGGACATCAACTTTGGTGTGGGCAATTCCCTGTGCGCCGTCGATGCAGATAAGAGCACCGTGTTCGTGGGCTATGCGAGCCATCTCGGCAACCGGGTTGATGGTGCCAAGAACATTCGATACCTGTGCTACCGATACAAGGCGTGTACGTGTAGTGAATAGCGAGCGGTAAGCGTCGAGGTCGAGAACACCGCTATCGCTGATCGGTACTACTTTGAGTACTATACCGCGACGTTGTTGCAGAAGCTGCCAAGGCACGATATTGGAGTGATGTTCTAGCTCGGTAACGATAACTTCGTCGCCTTCGTTGAGCAACTCTCCGTACGACGATGCCACTAAGTTGATACTTTCTGTGGTGCCGCGTGTGAAGATGATTTCTTCTGTCGATGTAGCGTTGATAAATCGGCGTACACATTCGCGAGTGCGCTCCATCGCAGCTGTTGCTTCCTGCGAGAGGCTATGCACTCCGCGATGAACATTGGCTTTGGCATTGTAGTAAATTTTGTCAATATTTTCTACAACAACTCGCGGAGTTTGTGTCGATGCCGCATTATCGAGATACACGAGTGGCTTGCCGTTGACATTGCGGCTAAGAATCGGAAAATCTGTTCTTAGTGCTTCTGCGTCGAATGTACTCATTATTCGGTGATTTCGGGATGACACGATGTTGCGCAAGTGTCGCATGAAGCTGCTGCTCCGGAGAGTCGCTTCTCTACGAGTACATGGATGCGCTGACGTAGTACTTCGAACGATATATTATCAATCACATCGACCATAAATGCCTGTGTGAGCATTCGGCGTGCTTCGTCTTCGGGAATACCGCGTGCTTGCATATAGAAGAGGGCGCGCTCGTCGAGCTGACCGGTAGTAGCGCCATGGCTGCACTGCACTTCATCGCAGTAAATCTCGAGTTGTGGTGCTGCGGTCATACGTGCGTTGTCGCCGGCGAGAATGTTACGGTTGGTCTGAGACGCATCGGTAAACATTGCTCCGTTTGCCACTATGATTTTACCTCCAAAACCACCTCGTGAGCTATCGAATAGTGCATTTTTGAAGAGCTGGCGGCTAGTGCAGTGGCATCCTGAGTGTGTGAGCGTTACCTGATTGTCGACCACTTGCTCATCGGCACAGATGGCAAGGCCACTCAACGAGGTATCTGCATAGTCGCCTTCTACGGCGATACGAAAATCATTGCGAGTTTTGCCACCATGGAGATAGGTGGTGTTGACTGTCAAGTGTGAGTGTGATGCTTGGAGTGCATTGAGTTGCCAAAGACGACGTGATGTGGCTGTCCCTTCTTCGATGTCGTATAACTCGATGTGAGCATTCTCAGCAACGTCAATGTCGACACACTCGAGGCTAAGGTGCTCAACGGTACCTGTCTGAGAGTGGTCGCAAAGGAGTACACGGATTTCGGCTCCTTCTTCTGCAATTATCACTACGCGACGGGGTGAGAGCAGGGGAATGGTCGGGTTGGAAATATTGACTATTTGAATAGCTTTTTCGACCTTCACATCTTTGGCTGCGTGGATAAGTACACCATCGCCGAGCAACATGGCGTTAAGAGCCGATGCTTCGCCGTTTTTGAGGCTGCGAGCCATGGTAGTTGCCACGCGCTCCTTAAGTTCGGCTGGAACGCTGCGGAGTGAGCAGACAGTTAGGCCGTCCGGCTTGTTGCGCAATAGCTGCTCTGTGGGGTGGAATATGTCGTTGGCTATTACTACGAGTAGGCTATTGAGGTTGGGCACACCGCACTTAAACGAAGCAGCAGCATCGACCGGCATATCGACGTGCATGAGATTTACACCATAGTCGGGTGCTACGAGTTGGTCGATATGTGTGCCGTCGACGCCCATGGGGTCGCGTCGATAGCTACCGAGAGTCGACGTGAGAACTTCGTTGCCGGCTGCGTTAAGCTCGGCAAGCAGTTCGGTCGTCTGACGCTTGCTCGCTGTGCTTTGGCACAATTCTATGTATTGCCCGAAGGCTTCGCGTGCTTTTGTCATTGGTTATCGACTTGTTCTTTAATCCAATCATATCCCTTTTCTTCAAGCTCGAGTGCGAGTTCGGGTCCGCCGGAGTAGACGATGCGACCCTTGTAGAGGATATGCACGAAGTCGGGCTTGATATAGTCAAGCAGTCGTTGGTAGTGAGTGATGACAATGGTGGCATTGTGCTCGGTGCGTAGTTTATTTACACCTCCGGCTACGATACGGAGGGCATCGATGTCTAGGCCGGAGTCGGTTTCATCGAGAATCGATAGGCGCGGTTCGAGCATCGCCATTTGGAAGATTTCGTTGCGCTTTTTCTCTCCGCCGGAGAAACCTTCGTTCACTGAGCGTGAAGCGAGTTTGTTGTCAAGTTCGACTACCGCGCGTTTCTGACGCATCAACTTCAAGAAATCGCCGGCTGATAGAGCCGGTTCGTTGAAGTATTTGCGTTTAGCATTGATGGCTGCGCGCATAAAGTTCACCATAGTTACTCCGGGAATTTCAACCGGATATTGGAATGAGAGAAAGAGACCTTCGTGGCTGCGATCTTCGGGCGATAGCGATAAAAGGTCTACACCGTTAAGGGTGGCAGAACCTCCGGTAACCGTGAAGCGGGGATCGCCTGCAAGGACTCCCGATAGGGTACTTTTGCCCGAGCCGTTAGGGCCCATTATGGCGTGTACTTCGCCAGGACGTATGGTGAGATTGATGCCACGCAATATTTCCTTGCCTTCGATGCCGGCACGCAAGTCGGTGACTTTCAATAATTCTTCGCTCATATCGAGTATATATTGTGAGTGTTTTTTTCTTTTTATTTGAGTTGCGGGGTATAAACCCTCTAAACTCTATACTTTATTCTCTAAACTAAATCAGCCTACACTGCCTTCGAGCGTGATTGATAGCAATTTTTGGGCTTCGACGGCAAACTCCATCGGCAACTTGTTCATCACGTCTTTGGCATAGCCGTTGACGATGAGGGCTACGGCTTCCTCGGTGGGAATACCGCGCTGATTGCAGTAGAAGATTTGTTGTTCGGAGATTTTCGAAGTTGTAGCCTCGTGCTCGACTACGGCAGTAGGGTTTGCAACATCGATTACGGGGAATGTGTGGGCTCCGCAAGTATCACTAAGCAAGAGTGAATCGCACTGTGTGTAGTTGCGCACGCCTACTGCGTCTTTTGTTACCTTGACTAGACCTCGGTAGCTGTTTTCGCTATGGCCTGCAGAGATACCTTTTGATACTATGGTCGATCGTGTGTTCGATCCTGTATGAATCATCTTTGTGCCGGTGTCGGCTTGCTGGCGGTTGTTGGTTACTGCAACCGAGTAGAATTCGCCTATCGAACCTTCGCCGGCAAGTATGCACGAAGGATACTTCCAGGTGATGGCCGACCCGGTTTCGACTTGAGTCCACGATAGTTTTGAGTAGTCGCCACGGCAAAGTCCGCGCTTGGTAACGAAGTTATATACACCGCCACGACCTTCTGCATCGCCTGCATACCAGTTCTGAACAGTCGAGTACTTCACTTCGGCACGTTCTTCTACGATAATTTCAACGATGGCGGCGTGGAGCTGATTTTCGTCGCGCATAGGTGCTGTGCAGCCTTCAAGGTAGCTGACGTAGCTCTCATCATCGGCGACGATAAGGGTGCGTTCAAACTGACCTGTACCGGATGCATTGATACGGAAGTATGTCGATAGCTCCATGGGGCAACGTACGCCTTTGGGAATATAGACAAACGAACCATCGGAGAATACCGCCGAGTTGAGGGCGGCATAAAAGTTATCGCGATAGCTTACTACTTTACCGAGATATTTCTTTACCAAGTCGGGATACTCGCGCACGGCTTCACTGAACGAACAAAAGATGATGCCGAGTTCTGCAAGTCGTTCGCGGTGGGTCGTTTTTACTGATACCGAGTCCATTACGGCATCCACAGCCATACCGGACAACGCTTTCTGTTCTTCGATAGGAATACCGAGACGGTTGAACGTATCGATGAGGGCTGGATCTACTTCATCGAGGCTCTTTGGCGCTGTTTTCGACTTTGGTGCAGCGTAGTAGCTGATTGCTTGAAAATCAATCGGAGGAATATTAAGATGCGCCCAGTCGGGTGGGGTGAGGGTGAGCCAGTGGCGGTAAGCCTTCAGACGGAAGTCGAGTAGCCACTCCGGTTCGCCTTTCTTTTCCGAAATAAGACGCACAATGTCTTCGCTCAGACCCGCAGGGATTACTTCTGTGTCGATGTCGGAGCTGAAGCCGTATTTGTATTCACCGGAGGTGGCTCGCTTGATGGTATCATCGTTTTCAGAGCCGACCGCGGCATTATTTATTTCGTCGTTTTTCATCATTATATGATAACAATCGTCACTTGGAAGGTGTTGAGATATAGCCCATCATTTGTGGCGCAAATTTCACTACGGCTGAGCGCCAGGGCTTATTCGGCACGTCGAATCGAGCTCGATCAGATGGAGCAAATGCCAAATAGACATTGAGTACGATACTGAGTATCAATGTCCACGCTACTGCGCTGAAGATAGCTCCCGCAAGACGGTCAACGAATCGAACACTCATTGCTGAAAGCACTTTGCCGAACAGTAGCGCTATTAACCGAACTATGATGAAGACCGCAGCAAAGACGAGGGCATATACAAGCACTCGGTAGATTGAGGCGTATTCATCTGCCGGATTTACTAACATATCAGCCACTTCGCCTCCCCAAAATCGGCAAGCGAGTACTGCCAATATCACTCCGACTATTGTGCCGGCTTGGTGTACGAAACCCTTCACTGCCCCCATTATGGCTGCAATGAGTACTACGGCTATAAGAACTATATCTATTAAACTCATTTTTGCTTTATTTCAACTTGCAAAAATACACAAAATAGTTCAATAATCAAAGCATTCAAGTATGTAGCGTTGGCTCGTTTTGTTGAGATAGTAAAAATGCAGCGGCTCGGCAACTTGCCGAGCCGCTGTTATGCGTTGTCGATGGAATATCAGATGTTGTTACGATCTTTGTTTGACTTGTGGAACACGAGCTTGTGTTCAATGTATTCCTGTGTTGCGATAAGGGTGGGTTTGGGAAGACGTTCGTAGTAACGCGAGATTTCGATCTGTTCGCGGTTTTCACTTACTTCTTCGAGGTTATCGTTGTAGGGTGCGAATTCCTGAAGTTTTTTCTCGAGGTCTGCCTTCATCTGTGCTGAGATCTGGTTCGCGCGACGAGCAATTACGCTTACGGTTTCGTACACATTGCCGGTCTGCTCTGAGAGCTCAATCATGTCGCGGGTAACAGTTGTAAGGGGAGTGTTGCTTTTCTTGAAATCCATCTTATTGTATGGTTTGAAGTTTGCTGAGTAGGTTAGAGGAGTTGATTATTCTTTGACATATCTACGCGCGATTTTGAGGATGTTATCAGCCTCTTCGCGGTTCTTTGTATCGGGATAGTTATTGATGAATGCGTAGTATTCATCGATAACATCACGGAAACGATCTGCTTTGCGTTCTTCAACTGAGTTTACAGCTTCTTGATAGCGCGATTTGAGAATCAACATTTCAAGCTCTTCTTTATACTTAGAGTAAGGATAGTCCTTAACGGCATTCTGTGCTACAATGATTGCACTTTCATAGTTGTTGCCCATGTAGTTGCCGAGGTTGTAGTAAAGTTGAGCGTTTTGGAGCTGCTTGAGTGTGAGCTTATCTTGAAGTTCAAAGATTGCATTTTGGGCGATCGAAACTTTATCGCTGCGAGGAAAGTAATCGAGGAATGCTTGAAGCTCTTCGATTGCCTTGACCGTACCCGTTTGGTCGAGCTGAGGATCGGGCGAATCGAGGTAGTAGCCATAGCCGGCATAGAAGCGCGATGCTTCAGCATATTTCCCCTTCGGATATCGTGAATAGTAGCTCTTAAAGTACACACCTGCTGTCGCATAGTCCTTATTCTCGTAGTGGCTCATTGCCAAAAGATAAAGCGACTCTTCGGCTTTATCCGAGCCTTTGAATGCAGAGATGCAATCTTGCAGAAGGGTCGACGCTTGAACGTACTTACCTTCTTCGAAGGCGCGCTTGGCGTATTCGAACTTGTAATTAAGGTCATCACTCTTCTGTACTCGCTGGTATTCGCCACAGGAACAGAAGATTAAAGCTGTAAGTATGTAGACTATGTATTTGCGCATTATTATCGGGTGAGAGTGTAATTCTCTTCAAGCTGCAAAGATAAGAAAAAATCGTTGAAATTCTTACTAATTTCGCACCTTTTTCTGATAATTAACATTTTTGACCCTATGTTATTTTCTGTTTTTCTCTTTTAATCTCTATTTAAGATTACACTCATTTGCGAGAGTGCCGAATGATGATTATATTTGCACTCAGAATTAAATCCCTTAATATATAACATGAAATTCAAGAATTTACTTGGCTATCTTCCTGCTTTAGCGTTGTCGGCTATGATCCCGGCTTCTGCTGTAGCGCAAGTTACTTTTAATGTCGATGCCGGTCGTCGTGGTGCTGCCATTGGTGATTTACATTACGGCATCTTTTTCGAAGAAATCAATCATGCAGGCGATGGTGGCTTGTATGCCGAATTGATTAAAAATCGCTCATTCGAAGATAATTCAACTAATCCCGATGCTTGGTCGGCTGTAAACAATGCTTCTCTCAGCCTTGCTACTGGTAAGGGTATGCTTAACGATGCTCAAGGCTACGCTCTCAACGTGAAATTTGCCGCTGCAGGCGATGGCGTTAGCAACACCGGCTTTTGGGGTATCAACGTTGTTGAAGGAAACGAATACAAACTTTCGTTCTGGGCGAAGTCCGATGCAGCTTTCGATGGTAAATTGACTGCTTCGCTTGTCGATTCCGACGGTAATTCGCTCGGGTCGGTCGAAATTCCGGTAAAAGCCGGTAGTAAGTGGGCTAAATACACAGCATCATTCACTGCAACAGGTAGTTGTACTTCTGCTTCGTTTTCGCTCTGTTCCGATCGTTCGGGCTCTCTTACCCTCGATGTCGTAAGCCTATTCCCTCCCACATATAAAGGTCGTGAAAACGGTTGTCGCATCGACTTGGCTGAAAAGCTCGAAGCTATGAAACCTTCGTTTGTGCGTTTCCCCGGCGGTTGTTTCGTTGAAGGCCAGGCGCGAGACGGCAACTATAACCGTTTTGAATGGAAAAAGACTATCGGCGGTATCGAGACTCGTCCCGGGCACTGGAATGTGAACTGGAATTATCGTGTCAGTGATGGCCTTGGTTTCCACGAAATGCTCCAACTTACTGAAGATATCGGAGCTGAACCGCTCTTCGTTGTCAATGTTGGTATGGGACACGGCTGGACTATCGACTATCGTGAAATCGACGAATATATCCAAGAAGCTCTCGACGCTATCGAGTACTGTAATGGCGACATAACTACAAAATGGGGGCGCGTCCGTGCTGACAACGGTCATCCAGAGCCATTCGGTATCCGTCTCATCGAAGTCGGCAACGAAAACTATCAAGCAGACGCGAATCAGCAGAGCGACCACTATGCCGAGCGTTACCGTGCGTTCTACGACGCTATCAAAGCTCAATACCCCGACATCCTCATCATAGGAAACGTTGAAGCTTGGGGGACCGACAATCCTTCGTGGCGTAATAATCACCCGGTTGATGCGGTCGACGAGCATTACTACCGCAATCCCGCTTGGTTTGCTTCGAATTATAATAAGTATGATGCTTACGATCGCAAGAGCCCGAAAGTTTATGCCGGTGAATATGCCGTAACAAGCGATTTCGGCACAACTGGCAGCCTTCGTGCAGCTCTTGGCGAAGCTATTTATATGCTTGGAATGGAACGAAATTCTGATATTTGCGTCATGAATAGCTATGCTCCTATCTTTGTCAACGAAAACGACCAAAAGTGGATGCCCGACATGATTCGTTTTAATAGCGCGGAAAGCTACGGCACTCCATCATACTACGTTCAAAAACTATTCCCCAATAACGTTGGAAAGGAAAATGTAACTTGGTCCGAAGTGGGCAACATTGGTTCGGCGAATCGCCATATTGGATTTTCTTCGTGGAGCACTATGGTGAAATACGACAATGTGAAGATTTCAGATATCGACGGTAATGTCCTTTATACCGAAGATTTCACTAAGAAACCTTCTGATTGGACTATCTCAAGTAATTGGGTAATAAACGCCGGCGAACTCGTTCAGTCGAATGGCTCGGCTCAAGGTGGCATTGTATATAGCAATTATGAAACTCCCGATAATTTTATCTTTGAGTTCGACGCTACAAAAACTTCGGGTGCCGAAGGCTTCCTCGTTGCGTTCAACTATGGCTCTGAAAAGGACTATATTTGGTGGAATATCGGTGGTTGGGGCAATGGTGCTCACGCTATCGAAGTATGTAATAATGGTTCGAAGACTGAGTATGGTCGTGTATCGGGTAGTATTGAGTCTGGGCATACTTATCACGGTAAAATCGTGGTTGTTGATGGCTATGTGCGTTGCTACCTCGATGACAAATTATTAAATGAAGTTCAGCTTCCAGTCGACCGAAAACTTTATATGTCGGCTAATATCGACGATGCTACATCTACTCTCTACTGCAAACTTGTCAACTTCGATGCAGAAGATCAAAAGGTTAATCTCAATCTATCGAATGCCAAGTTTGTAAGTGCCGATGCTACCATCCTTACAGGCAATAGCTCGGAAGCGGAAAATACAACGTATAATAAATATAATGTAGAGCCTAAGGCAACAACCGTTACAATTGCGTCTGACGGACTCTCGACATTTGACGTCCCGGCGCACTCGCTTGTCATTGTTAAATACACTCTTGCAGACATCAATCGCGTTGCCGGAGCGCCTCTCACTCCCGCTGTCCTTGCCGAAATCAAGGCTTCAATGAAGAGCATTACAAGTCGTCTTGCTCATCTCCGCTCTCACTGCAAGCTACCCACCTCTACCAACGACGGCTTGTCTATTGAGTGGAGTCTCCGAAATGAAATCTCCGGCGTTCAGCTCATCACATCGGCTTGGTCGGCAATGCTCGAAGTATCGGCTGCCGAAAAAGGCAACTCTGAGAAAGCGGCTGGAACACTCGTTGCTACCGTTACTTCTTCGAATGGCGACTCGGGTACTATCGAATTCCCAATCACACTTGCTCCTGCCGACGGGCACTATGGCTACCTATATTGCTATATGAGCAATAATAAGGAAATTACTAACTATGCTCTCGGTTCTAAGGCTGATAAAGGTCGTGTATTCAATCACCTACTCGGTGGCGGCGAAATCTTCGACACCGAGGCTTTGGCTGGTATCGAGCATGGTACTCGCGACGCTTATATGCATCCGGGCGAACGTGCCGGCGAATACTTTATGACAACTACCGATATGTGCAATGCCAAATCGGGCGTTTGGAATAACTATGGTATCGATCTACTCCGTTCGTCTGATATGATTCACTGGGAAAGTTCGGTATTTGATTTCAGAAAAGGCAAGAGCATCTTCTCTGATCCCGAAGCAACTACCGACCTCTACAAAACCGACGATGAATATGCCAAAATCAACCGTGTTTGGGCTCCGCAGTTTATCTGGGACCCCACTGCGTTCAATGGCGAAGGTGCTTACTTGGTTTACTACTCGGTGCTTTCCAGCAATAGCGGTGATAATCACGATCGTATCGTCTACTCCTATGCCGACAAGGACTTCAAAACGCTCACTCAGCCTCGTGTATTCTATGACCCCGGATTTAGTGTAATCGACGGAGATATTGTGTATAATGAATACACAGGTTTATATCACATGTGGCTAAAGCACGAAGGCGCTGGTAATGGCGATCGAGGCGTTTACGAACTTACTTCTACCTCGCTGGTTGGTGGCGAATGGACTCAAATTTTCCATATCACAAACGAAGGCAACGACCTCACCGAAGGTAGTTCGATGGTTCGCCGTATTGATGAAGACGATTTCAATGTTTACTATATGCGTTACACCGGAGGTATGGCTTACCGCGTGTGTGAGGCTGACCACGAAGGCCTCAACGTTTCTGGATATGCTACTCTCGATGGTACAGGGGCTTTCCAGCACGGCTCTATCTTCGCTATCAGTGAAATCGAATACAAAATGCTAGCCAATTGGGACGAACTTCTCTCCGTCGTTGATTGGGCTAAATCAACCGGCTCGCCTATTTTTACTGATGCTCTCGCTCAAGCTGAAGAAGCTCTTAAACTTACTAACGTAGAAGCTCTCGCAGAGGCTTTTGATGCGGCTCTCGATACTTTTGCCAAAGCAAAGGCCGATTACTACAAGCAAGTCGTAGATGCCGCTCTGAATGGCGATATAACTGCTTTACTTGCCAACCCTGACTTCAGCAAAAACAATGGCAACGGATGGAGCGGAACCTCTTTCACTGCTACTTCGGCTGGTGTTGCTGAACATTGGAACAAAACTTTCGACACTTATCAAGTGCTCGAAAGTATGCCCGCTGGCTACTATACTCTCGAGTGTTCGGGCTTTTATCGCAATGGTGGTAAAGAAGCATATAACCTACACGTCGACGGCTCGGAAGAATTGCTCGCCGAATTATATATCAACGATTCTGCTGCCCCTTTTATGTCGCTATACGTCGACGGAACCTCGTACACAGGTAGTCCATACACCTATCCGGATAATGTAAGTCAAGCTAATTCGGCGTTTAATACCAAAAATTATTACGCAAAAAACTTTGTCATCTTTCATCTCGAAAACACCGGTGATTTGCGTGTAGGTATCCGCAAAAACGAACTCAAAGGTTCCGACTGGACCTGCTTCGACAATTTCAAACTCTTTTATAGTGTCGATGGTGCCGGTGTCAGTAATATCATCGCAGACAATAACGAAATAGTCGATGTTTACTCTATCTCAGGCATACAACTTCGTTCTGAAGTTAGCCGTTCTGAAGCCCTTAATGGCCTAACTCCTGGAGTCTACGTCATTGGTGGTAAGAAAGTAACTGTACTCTAATAGGTAAAAAATAAACACCAACAACAACGCCTCTTCGTTGCGCACGAAGAGGCGTTTTACATATTCCTCGTAAAACTCTAAAATAAAAGCTCCGTATCTTTTCTCGTAACTCTCGCATCGCGTTTTCCGACTTCTTCTCTCCTTTCCTCTCTCCCAAATCATTTCCCCGCCGCACAAAAATTCTACAATCATTCTCCACTCCACCATCCTACCTTTGCATCAAAACTAAACAAAGTGCTCAAATCTCGTCGCATACT
>CAZYYV010000061.1:0-14678 GCA_964651295.1 uncultured Bacteroides sp. | reverse complement strand
TTGTTTTGATGCAAAGGTAGGATGGACGTGGAAGGTTTGATTGTAGAATTTTTCTTTTGCGGGGAAAAGATATTGGAGATTAAATAGGAAAGATTTTTTGATTGATATCAAGGAGTGAAAGATGTCTTTTTGGTTTAGAGATGGTATAAAAAAAAACGGTGCGGGTCTCTCGACAGGCACCGTCTCTGGGATGTGGACTCTCCCGGAGTAGAGAGAGTCCTGGGGAATGTATTTCTTTATGCTTCTTCGTTTAAGATTTCAAGCATCTTAATAGCAGACAAGGGGATGCGAGTACCCGGTCCGAAGATTGCTGCAACACCTGCTTTGTAGAGGAAGTCGTAGTCTTGAGCAGGGATAACACCGCCGGCAGTTACGAGGATG
Source organism: uncultured Bacteroides sp. (assembly GCA_964651295.1). Classification (GTDB taxonomy): domain Bacteria; phylum Bacteroidota; class Bacteroidia; order Bacteroidales; family Muribaculaceae; genus CAG-873. The sequence continues at coordinate 14,297 of CAZYYV010000061.1, read as the reverse complement.
TCTTCACGGCCGAGTTTCTTGAGCTCATCAATAACCTGAGGAATGAGGGTCTTATGACCAGCTGCGAGCGACGAAACGCCGAGGATGTGTACGTCGTTTTCGACAGCCTGACGAGCAGCTTCAGCCGGAGTCTGGAAGAGAGGCCCCATGTCGACGTCGAAACCGCAGTCGGCATATCCGGTAGCAACGACCTTAGCACCACGGTCGTGCCCATCTTGGCCCATCTTAGCAATCATAATACGAGGTTGACGACCTTCACGTTTAGCGAATTCTTCGCACATCTGCTGAGCGCGAACGAAGTCGGGGTCTTGTTTAGTTTCGCTTGAGTACACGCCTGAAATAGTTCTGATTACAGCTTTATAACGACCTACGACTTCTTCGCAGGCGTCAGAAATTTCGCCTAGAGTAGCACGAAGTCCGGCAGCTTTGACAGCGAGGTCAAGGAGGTTGCCTTCTTTAGTTCGTACGCACTCGGTGATAGCCTTGAGAGCTTCTTTAACCTTCTCTTCGTCTCGGTTAGCTTTAACGACGTTGAGGCGTTCGATCTGTTCGCGACGCACTTCAGTGTTATCGATTTCGAGGATATCGATTGGATCTTCGTGGTCGAGACGGTATTTGTTGATACCAACGATTGTCTGACGGCCAGAGTCGATACGGGCTTGAGTGCGAGCCGAAGCTTCTTCGATACGCAGTTTGGGAAGACCAGTTTCGATAGCCTTAGCCATACCTCCAAGTTTTTCGATTTCCTGGATGTGTTCCCAGGCACGATGAGCGATTTCGTCGGTTAGAGCTTCGATGTAGTACGAACCGCCCCAAGGGTCGATAGCGCGAGTTACTTGAGTTTCTTCCTGAATGTAAATCTGAGTATTACGAGCGATACGAGCCGAGAAGTCGGTGGGAAGAGCGATAGCTTCGTCGAGCGCGTTGGTGTGGAGACTCTGAGTGTGCCCAAGAGCAGCGCCCATAGCTTCGATACAAGTACGACCTACGTTGTTGAATGGATCTTGCTCGGTGAGCGACCAGCCTGAAGTCTGCGAGTGAGTACGAAGAGCGAGCGATTTTGGGTTCTTTGGGTTGAACTGTTTAACAATCTTAGCCCAAAGCATACGCGCAGCACGCATCTTAGCAACTTCCATGAAGTAGTTCATGCCGATAGCCCAGAAGAACGAGAGACGAGGAGCAAAAGCGTCGATATCCATACCAGCATTAACACCAGCTCTAAGGTATTCTAGACCGTCGGCGAGAGTGTAAGCAAGTTCGATATCACAAGTAGCACCAGCTTCCTGCATGTGGTAGCCCGAAATCGAAATAGAGTTGAATTTGGGCATATTCTGCGAGGTGTATTCGAAGATGTCGGCAATGATACGCATCGAGAATTCAGGGGGATAGATATAAGTGTTACGCACCATGAATTCTTTGAGGATGTCGTTCTGGATAGTACCAGCCATTTCTTCGAGTTTAGCACCCTGCTCGAGACCAGCGTTGATGTAGAAAGCGAGTACAGGAAGAACAGCGCCGTTCATAGTCATCGACACAGACATCTTATTCAATGGAATACCATCGAAGAGGACCTTCATGTCGTCGAGAGAACAGATTGACACACCGGCCTTACCAACGTCGCCCACAACTCGAGCGTGGTCGGCATCATATCCACGGTGTGTAGCGAGGTCGAAAGCAACCGAAAGGCCTTTCTGTCCCGACGCGAGGTTACGACGGTAGAAAGCGTTAGATTCGGCAGCAGTCGAGAAGCCTGCATACTGACGGATTGTCCAAGGGCGCAAGGGGTACATTGCGCTATACGGGCCACGAAGGAATGGAGGAATACCAGACATGAAGTTGAGGTGTTCGAGACCTTCGAGGTCAGACTTGGTGTATATTGGTTTTACAGGGATGAGCTCGGGAGTAGTCCAGTCTTCAGTGTGACCCTGAGCCGGTTTGGGACCGCATGTCCCTGCCGTGATATCGATATTTTTAAAATCGGGTTTCATATAAAAATAGGCTGAGACAAGTGATTATTTATTGAGAAGACGATTGTTGAAGTCGCGGAGAGTGTCGAGCACGTTGCAACGAACGTGAACGTAGTCGTTAATACCAACGGCTTTGAGTTCGTCGGTGCAAGCAGGAGCACCCGCAACAACAAATTCAGCTCGACCGTTGAGGTACTTGAAAGCAGCAGGAGCGAGTTCTGCGTATTCGTCGTCGCTAGAGCATAGAACGATAACGTCGGCACCTTGAGCAAGAGCAGCATCCACACCTTCTTCAACAGTATTGAAACCGAGGTTGTCGATGATTTCGTAACCGGCACAGCCAAAGAAGTTGGTTGAGAACTGAGCACGCGCGAGACGCATAGCCAAATTGCCAATAGTAAGCATAAATACTTTTGGACGCTTAGCCGCAGCTTCGGTAGCGAGACGGAGCTCTTCGAAGTCGGTAGCCGCACGTTTCATGCTGAGAGCGTTAGGGCCCTTTTCGGTGCTACAACCGCAGTTGCAGCATCCGGTAGTTTCGATCTTGTCGCCAGCCTTTTCGTTAATATTGGGATATTGGTTGGTACCGAGGAGTACTTCTTTGCGACGAGCAACGTCGACGTGGCGTTTTTCGCAAGAATCGTTAACTGCTTTCTGAACCGAACCTTCGCCAACAGCAGCAAAGAAGCCAGCTTCGTCGACAGCGAGGAAGAGTTTCCAAGCTTCGGCAGCGATAGCAACGGTGAGGTGCTCAACGTAGTATGAACCACCAGCAGGGTCGACAACCTTGTCCATGTGGCTTTCTTCTTTTAGAAGGAACTGCTGATTACGCGCGATTCGTTCAGAGAAAGCATCGGGTTTCTTATAAGCAACGTCGAAAGGAGTAACGACGATAGAGTCAACACCAGCCACACAAGCCGAGAACGTTTCGGTCTGGCTGCGGAGTAGGTTAACGTGAGCGTCGAAAACGGTCTGATTGAAGAGCGAAGTAGTGGCGCAAACCATCATTTTGGCAGCGTCGATATTCGCAGGTTTGTACTGCTCCACGATTTGAGCCCAAAGCATACGAGCAGCGCGGAATTTTGCGATTTCCATGAAGAAGTTCGAGGAAACGCACATGTTGAATTTCACACGAGATGCAACTTCGTCGATCGAACGCCCAGCTTCGGTAAGAGCAGTGAGCCAAGCGGTACCCCAAGCGAGGGCGTAACCGAGTTCTTGGTAGATAAAAGCGCCCCCGTTAGCGAGGATGTCGGAGTCAACAGCGATGCAACGGATGCCAGGCACGTCGGCAACGGTGTCGAGGAGGTTGCAAGCCTCTGCAGTGATAGCAGCGGTATCGACGCCTTCTACACCATGACGGAACTGACGACGGAGTGGATTATAGTTAACCGAACCACGGAAAGAATCTTGGCAACCTTCAGCCTTCACGAGCTTCACGAGCTCTTCGGCAACGGCAACCGCTTTACCGGGGCAGCAGTTGAGGTTAATTTCAACGGCACTTAGAGTAATGTCTTTAAGGAGGGTAGCAACATCAGCAGGATTAGCCACTTTGAAACCGAGAGAGTTAATGCCCTTATTAAGAACGTCGAGCGCAATAGCATTAGCTTCTTCAGGAGTTTCAGCTACGATATTCTGGCGAGAGAGCCAATCGTTATCAGTGCGAGTACCACGAACATAAGGGAACTGACCGGGTAGAGAGTCGGTAGTTTTAAGGCCTGCGATGTCTTCAGCGCGATATACAGGCTCAACATTGAAGCCTTCGTTAGTGCGCCACACCAATTTTTTATTGAAATCGGCACCTTTTAGGTCGGTTTCAACCTTAGCGCGCCACTCTTGGTAGCTTACTTCGGGAAATTGGTCGAACAGTTTTTCTTTATTTTCTGCCATAAAAATATCTGTCGATATATGAAGTTATTTATTGTGTATCAATGATATAGAATACGCGATTCAAGGTATTTGAGACGGAGCTACATTCCGAACGTTCCGTCTTTCGTGGCAAAAATAGCAATTAAAAATCAATCCACAAAACTTTTTACAGGAATTAAGTTGGGCAAAATCTTAATGAGTAATTAAAATGTGATTGCTAATGAAAAGCCCATAGATCCTGTGGAGATTTTCGGTATGAATGAAGAGTTGAGTCTACCAACACGGCGGGCATTGTTACCGGCAAAGAGTCCAATTACTTCGTTGACCGGGTCGATGAGGAATGCAACAGTATTGCCAAGAAGTGCAGAGCCACACAGATGATAGTCTTGAGCGACGATGCTTCGTTTGATTCGATAGAATATTTCTCCGATGGCACTGCCAACAAGTGGTGTAATGAATATGTCTTGTATCGACGGACGTTCCATACAAGCTTCGATGCCAAACTCCCACCCAATGGTAGATATACACGCAGAATATAACATTGAGCGATAGAAATTGAAGCCGCACGAACGCGCAGCCATAAAGTAGGCAGCACCGGCATATGGATGCAATACGTAGTTGAATATCGGGTTGTCGTGGTCAATTTCCGGTCCACGCTTGAATATATTTTTAAACCATCGTTTATAAGCCGGAGTGCCCTGAATCTCAGCACGATTCCACGTGGTAGCATCTTCGGGGAGACACTCAAGTACTGCAAGGGTACCAACAAAGGCCCCAGTAAGGACAGCTGTATTAATCCATAGTCTGGACCAATTTTCGGAGCTAAGAGTACGCGAGTAGGGGAGGTCGTAGATACACACCGGAGTCGGCTTGGCACTTGCTATATCAGGAAGTGCCAACGACGAAACAACGATTGAGTCGGGAGGGGTTGACAAATTATTTTGCGCAATTGCCTGTAATGGCTTCATTGCAATAAGAACGATACTCAACAATAGTCTGAGTGATACCTTCAGATTCATGCCGAAAAAATTGTAGATTCTTTTACCTTAACAATTATCTCCCCCTTTAAGTTATAGATTGTAGAATATAGAGGGATTGCGCCCGCTTTGGAAACGCGACGCAAATTTACTTTGCTTTTTTGAATCGAAAAAATTGAGGAGAATTTTCATCCAAAATTGTGCGAAAAAAGACAACACTTTCCCCGATTTAGAGAAATTCCACACCATAAAATCAACGTTACTGATACCTTTGCTGTATATTTATATATAAACCTATGAGAAATATCACTGTAATTATCGACAACGGGCACGGCTGCAATACACGCGGCAAATGCAGTCCAGACGGGAAACACCGAGAATGGGAGTGGACTCGTAAAGCTGCCCGACGCCTGCTGAAACGCTTGACCGATGTAGGAATCTCCTCTACCCTACTCGTACCAGAAGATGAGGACATAGATTTGCGCACACGATGCCGACGAGCGAACGACATTGCCACTTCGGGCGAAGCTATTCTTATTTCGATTCACAATAATGCGTCCGGTGATGGGAGTGCTTGGCAGACGGCACGTGGTTGGTGTGTATTTGTAGCGCCAAATGCTTCAGCAAAATCGCAACGGCTTGCCTACATACTCAATAGTGAAGCAGCTGAGCGCGGTCTGACGGGCAATCGCTCGATTCCGCCTTGCGGCTACCTAACCGCATCGTTTGCCATCTGCCGCGATACAAAATGTCCGGCAGTGCTTACAGAGAATCTTTTTCAAGATAATAGCGAAGATATTGCCTTCCTCGCTAGCGACGAAGGACTCGACGAACTCGTCGATATACATTTTCGAGGAATCATTCAGTATATCAAAGAGATATGAAAGTACTTAGTTTAATCGCCGTTGGAGTATTCGGTTGGTCTATCGGATATTTCTGCCGGCCGAACTCACCGCTTCAGCCTAGTAAAACAGTAGTACTTACGCGAATCGATACGATACGAATCACAACTCCCGAAATAATCGTTGTCAAAGCAAAAGAGCCAATGACCGAACGTCTTGCAGTCGCTAATGATACTTGCGACAGTGTCGAAGTCGTTGTACCAATTGAACAAAAGGTATACAATGACGAAAACTACCGAGCATACGTAAGCGGATTCAAAGCGAGACTTGATAGTATTGACATTTTTCAACACACAACCACAATTACAAATCATCGAGAAGCAAAAAGGTCGCGATTCAGCATCGGCATAAGCGCCGGTTATGGAATAACGCCAAAAGGGCCTCAACCATATATCGGAGTTGGTGTTACATTTCAATTGCTTTAAGACGCCAGAAAAATAATTGACGTTTTTCAATTTTTATTTAGTAAAAGTCTTGACAAATGAAAATTTTTATTATAACTTTGCAAAGTCAATAATAACTACAATATATGAAAACACCCACACAACTCCGAAACGAAGAATTTTTGCGTCGCTGCATCGGCATCTTCGAGAAAGACCACCAAGAAGGTCGAGTCACGACACTGCCCGACATCATAGCACGCGCCACAGCAATGCAACCACGCTCCCACTATCTGTCGTATGATACGGCTTCACGCCGACTACATCGCATTATGCGCAACGGTCTTGAAAAAGAAATAAAAGAAAAACTTGCACGCGAAATGTGGGCAGAGATTTTAGAGCAAGTTAAATCGTGTATGAATAGCACCCCACCAAAGACATTCGATAAAGCACTGTCATTTGTACTAAATTTCTGCCGCCCCTCGCGCTTCTATATCTCGTACGACACCGCAAAACGTATTGTATCGCCCAACCGAGCACTATATCTTTATCGCACCCGTTGCTAACCGCTAATAATCTACAAATCTATACAATGACACGCACAATTGCACTTTCGATCGAACGAATACTCGAGAGTATCTATGCTTGCAGCGCTCTCGACTACTACACCACTAAAAATGACCGTCCTACGGTTTTAGGACGCAATGAAGCCCCTGCTCTACGACAATTAATCAGGAATAGTGCCGCCTCGCTAATCTTCCGTCTTACGCCACCAGCGATAAGCTGGAATTTGGACGACGAAGAGGTAATTACAGTCGATTTTGATATGGCTGATGGATTCAGTTCCTTGCGCTCTTACCTTGAATCAATACTTGCGGCGCACGTTATGTCGATAGCTTGGGCAGGCGCATCGGCTAGTCTGAGCGATTTCTATGCAGATGTTGTAGATAAGGATACAGAAGTTCTGCTCGCGAAACTTCGTCTCATCGACAAGCCTGGAAGAATTGAGCCGGAATATTAAACGAGGAATGTTGTTGATTAAAAACCAAAGAGGAAAGATGCGTTGTGCAACTTTCCTCTTTAGTTTATTTAAAGTAAAACTCAGTTTTTGATTTCTAAATATGGGTATTTAACATCCCACAGGAATAGGGCTTCACCCGGCATCGATGTACCGGCAGCACAGCGGTCCATACGGTTGAGAATGTCAACAATGCCTTCGGGAGGGATTTTACCACGTCCAACTTCAACAAGAGTTCCGACCACAGCTCGTACCATATTACGCAAAAAGCGGTCGGCTGTAATTTCGAAATACCAACGGCCTTCGCCGGCATCGGCACAATGCCAATGAGCTTTCTTAAGGTCGCAAATATTTGTTTTTACGTCGGTGTGTAGCTTTGAGAACGAAGTAAAATCGCGTCGACCGAGAATCATCTCTGCAGCACGGTTCATAGCATCGAAGTCGAGACCATTAAGAGCCCACCATGAGCGTTTTCCGGCAAATGGCGATTTGATGCTATGTACGAAGTAACGATAGGTACGCTCGGTAGCATCAAATCGCGCGTGAGCATCGGGGGCAACGGGAATGAAATCGTAAATAGCTATACCCTGTCCAACGATGCTATTAAGAGCGCGTATAAATCGAGGTTCGCGAGGGTCGAAATCATCGTCAAAGTCGACATGAGCAACCATTCGACGCGCATTCACTCCGGCATCGGTGCGTCCGGCGCCCACAATAGGCACAGGGCGACGAAGTACCATAGCAATAGCATCTTCGATGGTACTCTGCACCGACACATCGCCCGGCTGACGCTGCCAACCGTGGAACGACTCGCCGCAGTAGCTCAATATCATAAACCAACGCATAGCCCTCTCTTTGGATTACTTTTCCAGATAAGTATAGCCAAATAAGCCCGAGCGATAGGTGCTGATAAAGTCGCGACCTTCTTCAGGTGTAATTGTGCCGGCTTTCATCGAAGCGGTTACCCAAGTTTCGAGGTTTCGGACGAGCTTTTTGGGATTATACTGAACGTAGTCGAGCACTTCATCGACAGTTTCGCCTTCGATGATTTGGTCGATTTCGTAGTGGTCTTTATATACGCTGATATGCACGGCATTAGTATCTCCGAAGAGATTGTGCATATCACCAAGGATTTCCTGATAAGCACCTACGAGGAACACACCAATATAGTACGGCTCACCCGGTTTGAGAGCGTGTACGGGGAGCGACGATGCAAGCCCCTGAGCGGAGATAAAGTTGGTGATTTTACCGTCGCTATCGCAGGTAATATCTTGAATGGTGCAAGTACGAGTTGGTTTCTCGTCGAGACGCGAAATGGGGATGATTGGGAAAAGTTGATCGATAGCCCAAGAGTCGGGGAGCGACTGGAAGAGCGAGAAGTTGCAGAAATACTTGTCAGGAATCATTTTTGCAATCTTTCGGAGGTCTTCGGGTACATGCTTCATAGTAGCGGCGATTTCACCCACCTCACGAGCAATGCTCCAGAATAGTTTTTCTATCTGCGCACGAGTCTTTAGGTCAAGCATGCCGAGGCTGAATCGATCGAGAGCTTCTTCACGAATCTGCAAAGCATCATGCCAGCTTTCGAATAGTCGAGCATGATCGAGTTTATCCCAAATATCGTAAAGTTCGCGAGCAAGTTCGTGAGCTTCCGGATCGAGTTCTTCAGAATCTTTCCAAATAGGAAGCTGAGTAGTCTCAAGAACTTCAAAAATAAGAATCGAGTGGTGGGCAGTAAGCGAGCGACCACTTTCGGTAATGATATTTGGTTGCTTGAGATTATTTTTTTCGCAAACATCGACAATTGCCGATACGGCGTCGTTGGCATACTCCTGAATAGAGTAGTTCATCGAACTTTCGCTCGACGAGCTACGAGTGCCGTCATAGTCTACGCCAAGACCACCGCCAATGTCGATAAAGTCGATGCCAAAGCCAAGTTTTGAAAGTTCTACATAGAATTGAGTAGCCTCGCGGAGAGCGTTTTTGATAACGCGTATCTTATTGATTTGGCTACCGATATGGAAATGGATTAGTTTGAGACAATCCTTCATATCGCGACGTTCAAGGATATCGAGGGCTTCGAGGAGTTCAGATGAATTAAGGCCGAATTTGCTTTGGTCGCCACCGCTTTCACTCCACTTACCCGAACCGTTGCTCGAAAGTTTAATACGAATACCAACATTAGGACGTACTTTGAGTCGACGCGAAATGTCGGAAACCATTCGAAGTTCGTTGAGTTTTTCGACAACGATATATATCCGACGTCCCATCTTCTGAGCGAGAAGGGCTAGTTCTATATACGATTCATCCTTATAGCCATTGCATATAATCAGCGCATTTTCAGCGATATTGGTAGCAAGCACAGCGTGAAGCTCGGGTTTTGAACCTGCTTCAAGACCAATATTGAATTTTTTGCCGTAGCTCACGATTTCCTCTACTACTTGGCGCATTTGATTCACCTTAATTGGGTAAATCATATAGTTCTGCGCATCATAGTTATACTGCTTTGAAGCTTCTTTAAAGCAATTGGAAATCTTCTCGATACGGTTATCGAGAATGTCGGGGAAACGGAGCAACAGAGGTGCCGAGATGTCGCGAATCTGCAATTCGTCGATTACATCTTTCAAGTCAACAGGGGCAAAGCCCTTGCGAGGGGTAACAACGACATGACCTTTGTCGTTGATAGAGAAATAATTCCGGCCCCAACCGGTGATGTTGTACAGCTCCTCGCTGTCTTCAATGCGCCACTTTCTCATCGGCTTAATATATGATTGGTTGTATATTAACAGTTTATTCTATTTATTTTGCACATCAATCGAAAGCACCGGAGATTGCTTCTTCGACAACCTCTTCCACTTCTTCGACGGGGACTTCACTCGCACAAAGATTTAAATCGTCAGGGAATTCAAACTTTGCATCCTGTGTATATGGCAAAGTTTTGTCGGCATATACCTTGGTTATATATTTACCATAGATAGGAAGAGCCATTGAAGCACCCTGACCTTGAGCGAGGCTATTGAAGTGGATGTAGCGTTCGTCGCCACCTACCCACGTACCCGATACGAGATCGGGAGTAAAGCCCATAAACCAGCCATCGGCATTATCGTTTGTCGTACCGGTCTTGCCCCCCATCTGCGCCGTGATGTTGTACGGCGGACGGCGTAGTCGGTTACCCGTACCACTATCAACAACATTAAGTAGCAAGGATAGTATTCGCCAATAGCCTTTTTGAGTAATCACTTCGGTCTGCGAAGGTGCAAAGTCGCTGATAATATTACCGTTGGCATCAGCGATGGCAGTAACATATATGGGATCGGAACGCATACCCTTATTTGCGAATGCGCTATAAGCAGTAACCATTTCCTTCACCGAGATTTCACACGGACCTAGACAGATTGATTTCACCGCCGGCAACTCGTTGGTTACGCCGTAGCTGTGTACACGACGAACGAGTTCGGCAGGGCTAAGACGGTCCATAATACGAGCTGAAATCCAGTTGTTCGAGTTGGTAAGCGCCCATCGGAGGTCAACCATCTCACCAATGCGAGTTTTACCGGTGTTACGAGGCTGCCAAATACGACCATTTTCATCGTATAGCGTCGGTTGCTCGTTGAGCATCTCGGTACAAGGAGTAAAATCATCGGTCTCGAAAGCGTAGGTATAAAGGAAGGGTTTAAAAGTCGAGCCTACCTGACGACGTCCGGTCGACACCATATCGTACTGGAAGAAACGGAAATTCGGCCCACCTACGTACGCTTTCACAAAACCTGTCGTGGGGTCCATCGACATAAAGCCAGCGCGGAGGAACGACTTTGTATATAGCAAAGAGTCGCGAGGGGTCATCACTGTGTCGATCGGCCCGTCATAGCTGAATACAGTCATTTCGAAGGGCTTGTCAAACTCGCTGCGAAGTTGTTCTTCATTCAGTCCGCGAATACGAGCTATACGTCCGCGCTCGCTCTGACGCATTGCGTTATAGATAAGTTTTTCGCGCATCGCATCCGAGAGTTCATTGCGATTCGAAGTATATGGAGCAGCTTTCGAACCTTTCTTTTCGCGGAAGAACTGACGCTGCAAGCTCTGCATATGCTCTTGAACTGCTTCTTCGGCATAAGCCTGCATACGCGAATCGATAGTCGTATAAATCTTCAAGCCATCGTTATAGAGGTCGTATTTCGTACCGTCGGGCTTGCGAGTCTTTTCAATCCAACCGAAAAGAGGATTTGTAGCCCACGCAATTGAATCATCAACATAACGCTGCTTATCCCACGACGGATAATTGCTGCGAACCGGTTTTTTGGCTGTAAGCATACGACGCAATTCCTCACGGAAATACGGAGCAAGACCATCCTTGTGGTCTACACGCTGGAAGTTGAGTGTCAACGGTTCTTGCGAAAGGCGGTCGAGCTCGTCTCCGGTGAGCATATCAGCCTTATACATCTGTTCAAGCACCACATTACGGCGCTGACGAGTACGCTCTGGCTGACGGATAGGGTTGAAGTACGATGGATTCTTCACCATACCGACAAGAGTCGCCGCTTCGAGAGTATCGAGTTCGGCAGCCGACTTGTTGAAATATACCTTAGCCGCACTCTTGATACCGACTGCATTATAGAGAAAGTCGAACTGATTGAGGTACATCTTCAAAATTTCCTCTTTCGAGTAGAAACGTTCGAGTTTAACCGCAATCATCCATTCGATAGGTTTCTGCACTGCACGAGAGAAAATATTACTCGACGGCGGAGTATAAAGCTGCTTCGCCAACTGCTGCGTAATTGTCGAACCGCCACCGGAATTTTTATTTTGCAGCACCACAGTCTTGATTATCGCACGAGCGATAGCCTTAACGTCGATACCGGAGTGGTCGTTGAACCTCGCATCTTCAGTGGCGATAAGAGCATCAACAACCGATGGAGATATTTCGTCGAAATCGGCATAAACACGATTTCCGGTATTGCGGAAATATCGGCCTAATTCATTTCCATCCGACGAATATACAACGGTTGCAAATTTATCTTGAGGATTCTTCAATTCTTCAATCGGGGGCATATAGCCTATCACACCATTATATACCATCACGAAGAAACCACCCGTAAAAAACATGAAGATTACGAACGCAATCCACATAAAACGGATGATAGCACGAGTGCGAGCACTCTTTCGAGTGGCCTTTTCTGGTGTTTTTTTGGTCTTTTTTGTTGCCATAAGCAAAAAATTCGTTCTAGAGCGTTCACAAAATTACTCATTTTTTGTCGTTCCAACAAAAATGATTAACTTTGCATCCGAAAACCGGCGCCCGAATGGTGGAATGGTAGACACGAGGGACTTAAAATCCCTTGGCCATTAGGCTGTGTGGGTTCGAGTCCCACTTCGGGTACAAATAAAGGCTGACGGCTCTCTGAGCTTCAGCCTTTATTGTTTTTATAATAAGCAGCCAATAAGCAAATATCCCTAATGCAACGTATTGGCAAGAATACTTGTGCAATTGTAGTAACTGGTGTAATCACTCCGAACCTAGTATTTATCTACAATTTCGGGGATGGTGAAGGAGAATTTCTTCGCGAAGACGGGTATTGTCGATATGGAGGTAGATTTCGGTGGTTGCAATAGATTCGTGCCCTAACATTGCTTGGATAGCACGTAAATTAGCTCCTCCCTCGAGAAGGTGTGTGGCAAAGGAGTGGCGCAAGGTGTGTGGCGAAATCGTCTTTTTGATACCGGCAGCTTCGGCAAGTTGGCGCACGATATAAAATACCATTACACGAGTGAGATGCGCACCACGACGATTTAGAAATACATAATCTTCTTCACCGGGTTTGACCGGGTCGCCGTTGCGCCAACGCTCATCGAGGTAGATTTTAGTCTGCTCGACGGCAATTTCACTCATCGGCACCATTCGCTCTTTCGAACCTTTTCCTGTTACAATAAGATAGCCTTCGTCAAAATTGACACGCTGGCGCTGTAAGGTGCAAAGTTCGCTCACTCGCAACCCGGAGCCGTAGAGCATTTCAATCATTGCACGATTGCGTTGACCTTGCGGAGAGGTATAATCGACCGCATCAATCATTGCTTGTACTTCGTCGATACTAAGTACATCGGGTAGATGTACACCTATTTTCGGCCCCTCGAGCAGTTCTGTTGGGTTCTTTTCTTGAATACCTTCTACGACAAGGTAACGATAGAACGAACGTATTCCCGACACGACTCTCGCTTGTGTTCGCGGAGCAATGCCCAGGTCATGGAGAGCTATAATAAATCGGTGGAGGTCGTCGGTAGTGGCATCAATCGGTTCAAGACCTTCATCGGCAAGCCAAGCGGCGAGTCGGTCGGCGTCTGCCATATATCCGATGCGAGTATTCTCACTAAGTCCGCGTTCGAGCAATAAAAACGCTTCGTAGTGTCGACGAATAGCATTGTAGGACAAATCTTCGTTCATAGCGTACCCTGCTCTACGCAACGCGCTATACGGTCGAGCGTCGCGTCGGATTCATCTTTTTTGGGGTTATATGTACTCTTCAAACTCACGCCGAAAAGTTTGCCGAAACCTTGCCAAAACGTTGCACGGAACGAACCAAGGAAAGCCTTGACAATATCGTAGCTCGATTGATGCGTCTCACGCTGAATCAGCTTTATCAACACCTTTGCTTGACGCTTCGAAAAACGCTTGAGAATTGGCTTATACTGCTCAAAGAGTGCTTTTTCCATACTTTTGAGGTATGCTTCACGTTCCTCTTTAGTCGCAAAAGTCTCGATATATTCGTAAGTCTCGATAAGGGTTTCGGAGATGAGTTTGGCGTATGGGAGTGTAAGTTTTACGTCGCGAACAGTACGCCAGAAGAATTCTTCCGCCTTTTTATCCTTGAATTTCATAGGCGGAAAAACGGTGATTTCACATAGATTGAAGACCGCAACAGTATCGCCATCCTCATCAACGCGCCACGACGCACTCCGATAAGGGTCGCGATGCACCGAAGGAGTTTCTTCGGCAAGCTGACGAGCTTCGGCTATTTTTTGGTCCCAATTTTTACGGGCTTCAACACCGATTGCAGCAGTAAGAATTAATATGACAAAGAGGAGACGCTTCATGGATATAAAACAAAAAGAGCATCGTACGTGCCGATGCCCTCTTGTGACTCCTACAGGATTCAAACCTGTAACCTTCTGATCCGTAGTCAGATGCTCTA
>CAZYYV010000060.1:0-15429 GCA_964651295.1 uncultured Bacteroides sp. | reverse complement strand
AGCCTAGTCTTCTACTCTACACAGGCACTGACGTAGTAAACGTATCAGACCTTGTTCGTGCAAAACTCGGTCTCTAATTATCCGAATAACATAATTTGCAAAAAGCGAGCTCACAAGGCTCGCTTTTTTATTTGCCCAAGAGCAAAAAACTCGCTACCTTTGCAATAAAGAACTTTTCAACGAAAGACTCATGCGACAGAAATTAATGTCACAAAAAGCTACCGGTAGCGTAATTCTCGGACACTTGGCCGCGATCCTCACAGTATCAATGTGGGGTTACTCATTCGTTTCATCAAAAGTGTTATTGGAAAACGGGCTTGGGCCGGTTCAAATCTACGTACTTCGTTTTATCATAGCATACGTTTTAGTAGTATTTATCAGTCATAAACAACTATGGGCAACGAATTGGCGCGAAGAAGGTATGTTCTGCCTTTGCGGCTTGTGTGCCGGATCGCTATACTTCATCGCTGAAAATACTGCGTTAGAATACACACTTACAACAAATGTATCACTTTTGACATCGATGTCGCCACTTATCACGGCTTTGCTTGTAGGGTTGGTCTACAAGACAGAAAAGTTGGGAATTGGCACTTGGATAGGTTCGGTAGTGGCAATAGCAGGCGTTGCATGTGTGGTATTTAATAGTAGTGCATCTCTAGAAGTACGTCCGTTAGGCGACTTTCTATCGCTTGCAGCAGCATGTAGCTGGGCTGTGTATTCGCTAATTTTGCGAAGCTTAAATGCGCACTACGACGTATGGTTTATTTCACGTAAGACTTTCTTTTACGGCATTATCACAGCGATACCATTTTTGGCATTCGATGATAATTCAATAAATTTCATTGAAGTGCTTCCTCGACCTGAGGTATGCGGCAATTTACTTTTCTTGGGAGTTGGAGCATCGACTATTGCGTACGTTCTATGGGCTGTAACAGTAAAAAGCGTTGGAGCAGTCAAAGCTAACAATTACATGTACTTGCAGCCTATTGTAACTCTTGTCGTGTCAGCGATTGTGCTAGGCGAACAAGTGTCGATTATCGGCTATATCGGTATTACTCTGATCTTGGCTGGATTATGGGCGGGCGACAATATCAACAAAATAATAGAAAAGCGTAAATCACATATCTAATGAACTCACTGCCACAAGACCCATTTATGCTTCTGAGCATGGTCAATATGAAACTGCGCGATCAATATCCGACACTGGATGAGTTGTGTCGCTCGCTCGATGTGGATAAGGACGAACTAACCGAACGCCTTGCCGCAGCCGGCTTTGAATATTTACCCGAAATCAATCAGTTCCGTTGATGGCAGAGGCAGAGTATCTCAATCAACTTAATGACGCACAACGTGCAGCTGTCGAGTATCTTGGCGGCCCGGAGTTAGTAATCGCCGGAGCCGGATCGGGCAAGACTCGAGTGCTTACTTATAAAATAGTGCATCTGCTGCATAATAACCACCATCCCCGCCATATTCTTGCGCTCACCTTTACAAATAAGGCCGCACGCGAAATGCGCGAACGAATCGAAAAGCTCACGGGCTCGTCGACTGCGTCGCAGTTGTGGATGGGGACGTTCCACTCAATATTTTCGCGAATACTTCGCATCCATGCTGACCGTATAGGTTTTAAGAGCAATTTCACCATCTACGATACATCTGATTCAAAATCACTAATTAAGAGTATCATTAAAGAGATGAAACTCGATGACACGGTGTATCGCCCGGGTCAGGTGATGACAGATATTTCGAATGCGAAGAATAATCTTTATTCACCCGAAGACTATGCAGCCGACAAAGAATTGATGCAATCAGATGCCGACTGCAAACGTCCGCGCACGGCAGATATATTCAAAGTCTACAGAGACCGCTGTCGTATAGCCGGAGCAATGGACTTCGATGATTTGCTCTACTATACAAACGTTCTTCTGCGCGATAATCCCGATATACGCGAACACTACCAACATTACTTCTCGTATATATTGGTGGATGAGTATCAAGACACCAACTTCGCGCAGCACTACATCGTACTTCAGCTTTGTGGAGCTGAGCAAAATTTATGCGTTGTAGGAGATGACGCACAGAGCATCTATTCGTTCCGCGGTGCTAATATCCGCAATATTCTCAACCTACGTAAGACATTCCCAACTCTAGCGACATTTAAACTTGAAGAGAATTATCGCTC
Organism: uncultured Bacteroides sp.; assembly: GCA_964651295.1. GTDB lineage: Bacteria > Bacteroidota > Bacteroidia > Bacteroidales > Muribaculaceae > CAG-873. The sequence continues at coordinate 13,247 of CAZYYV010000060.1, read as the reverse complement.
AACAAAGAATATTATTGGCGCAGCAAATACACTAATCGCTGCAAACAAGGAGCAGATTCGCAAAGAGGTGTTCTCGAATAATGCCGTAGGTGATACAATCGAGGTTGTTCAGTGCTATAACGACTACGAAGAGGCATATATCGTTGCAAATCGTCTAGCCCAAATGCGTATGCGCACCCGTCTACCTTACAATGAGATAGCGATACTCTACCGCACCAACGCACAGAGTCGCGTACTTGAGGAAGCATTGCGCAACCGAAATATTCCTTACCGCATCTATGGCGGCTTGGCATTCTACCAACGAAAAGAAATAAAAGACGCGGTTTGCTACTTCCGTCTTGCGGTCAATCCGGATGACGATGAAGCATTGCGACGCATAATAAATACTCCGAAACGCGGCATCGGTGAAACGACTGTAAAAAAAGTACTTACTGCAGCAATCGAATCGCAAGCAAGTATGCTCGCAGTAGCTGCGAATCCGTCTCAATACGGCTTAAGTGTAACAGCAGGCACGGCTAAAAAGCTACGCGATTTTGCCGACCTAATCGATTCGTTCGCAGCATCAAATCGAAGCGGGATGAACGCGTCTGAACTTGCTCGCGATATTATCGAGCGCTCAGGATTGGCACGAGAATACACCTCTGATAGCACGCCGGAGACAATCTCAAAGCACGAAAACATTGTCGAACTCATCAAAAGCGTCGATGTCTTTGTAGAAACAGCACGCGAGACCCAAGGCGAAGAAGCTACGACAATGAGTGCGTTCCTCGCCGAAGTATCACTTCTTACCGACCAGGACGTAGGCACCAATGACGGCGACTGCGTAACCCTGATGACAATTCACGCAGCCAAGGGACTTGAATTCGGCATGATTTTTATCGTCGGAGTCGAAGATGAGATAATCCCGTCGGCAAAGAGCTCGCATAACATCGACCAAATCGAAGAAGAACGACGACTGCTCTACGTAGCCCTTACGAGAGCCAAACAGTATTGTATGTTGAGCTATGCGAGCCGCCGAATGATTAATGGCAAACAGATGCAATCGTTTCCATCGCGATTCTTGCGAGATATCAATCCTCGATTCTTAAGGATGATGACGGGTTCGTCGCTTAACAGTCAGCGGTCGAGATATAATGATAATAGCTTTAACGCTTACCGCCCCGAACGACGCCCGACCACTACGCAAACACCGACAGCAACAACACCAAGCGTAGCTCCCAAGCCTCGCGCAACAGCACCTACATCGAATGGCGGCCACGAAACACATAGCGCCAACGAACTTACCGAAGGAATGCGTATAGAGCACATGTCGTTTGGTTTTGGTGTAATCCGCCAGATAGATACATCACGCGCCGACGACCGCATTGTCGTCGAATTTTCTGCCGACGGTTCAAGCCGTACATTATTGTTGAAATTTGCTCGTTTTAAAATACTGTCATGACAGCCGACCAACTGCCCACCCCATTCTTCATTGTATATGAAGACCGCCTACGCGCCAACCTCGAACTCATCACCGACGTAGCTCGTCGCAGTGGTGCGAAAATCATTATGGCATTTAAAGCCAATGCATTATGGCGCACATTCCCGATTATCAAAGAATACTGTGCTAATTGCACAGCAAGTTCGGTAAACGAGTTGCTACTAGGCGCAGAATGTCTTGGAGGGGAGTTGCATAGCTACACCCCGGCATACACAGAGGCCAATATCGATACATTTATCAAGCACAGCACACATATCACATTCAACTCACTAAGTCAACTCGAACTATTCGGTAGGCGAGCCCACGCAGCGGGCGTATCGGTGGGCATACGAGTAAATCCTCGTTGCTCGGTGATTGATACCGACCTCTACAACCCGGCACTTCCCGGCTCGCGCTTCGGTGTAGGGAAAGAGGAAATAGCCAATGGGTTGCCAGAAATCGTCGACGGTCTTCACTTCCACGCACTCTGCGAATCGACATCATACGATCTTGAAAAAGTACTCGAATCATTCGAACGCGATTTCGGACACCTTCTACTTTCGCTCAAATGGGTGAATATGGGCGGTGGCCACTTGATGACTCGTAAAGGCTATGATACAGACCATCTTGTGAGCGTATTGCGCAGTTTCCGCGAACGCCATTCGAACCTCGAAGTAATTCTCGAACCCGGAAGTGCATTCACATGGCAGACCGGCGACTTAGTAAGCTCGGTGGTTGACGTTGTGGAAGACCGTGGAATTACCACCGCGATACTCGACGTATCATTTGCATGCCACATGCCCGATACGCTTGAAATGCCCTACTTACCGGCAGTGGCAGAAAGCGTCGAGAAAGACGATTCAGACGGCCAAATATGGCGTTTGGGCGGTAATTCATGCCTCAGTGGCGACTTCAAAGGAGACTACTATTTCGACCATAAGCTCGAACCGGGAGAACGCATCACTCTCCGCGATATGAACCACTATACGACCGTTAAAACAACGATGTTTAACGGAGTGCACCACCCCGACCTAGTGTTCGAACGCCACGGGGGCGAGTGCGAATATCTAAGACGCTTTGATTACTCCGACTACAAAAATAGAATGAGCTAATGAGCGACCACAGCCCCACTTTTTCGGTCATAGTACCGGTCTATAACCGCCCGGCAGAGGTAAGCGATCTTTGCGAAAGTTTGCTTGCACAAACTTGTAAAGACTTCGAACTCATTTTAGTAGAAGACGGCTCGACAGTTACTTGCAAAGAGATTGTTAACCAGGCAATTGCCCATGGATTAGACTGCTCATACTTCTACAAAGAAAACGAAGGTAGGTCGATAGCTCGTAACTACGGACTTGAACGAGCTCAAGGACTGTATTTTGTATTCTTCGACTCCGACTGCGTGATTCCGCCTGACTATTTCGCCACACTTAAGCGCGAATTAGAGACTCATCCACTAGACTGCTTCGGAGGACCGGATGCTGCGCACGACTCATTTAGCCCAACACAAAAAGCCATTAATTATTCGATGACTTCCTTTATGACAACCGGAGGAATTCGAGGAGGTAAAGTTCAGCTTGAAAAATTTGTACCCCGAACATTCAATATGGGGTATAGCCGTCGGGTGTACGAGAAAGTCGGAGGCTTCAGAGAAATGTTCTCAGAAGATATTGATATGAGTACTCGTATCCGCCAAGCCGGATTTTCAATAGGATTGATTAGAGCAGCGTATGTATGGCATAAGCGTCGCGTCGACTTCCGCCGCTTTTTCCGCCAGGTATATGTATTCGGCATGTCGCGCATCACACTCAAACTCCTCTACCCCGATTCGCTCAAAGTAGTGCATCTATTGCCAGCCGCCTTTGTAATCGGTTCGCTTGCATTAATACTCATGGGCATATTTGTATCGCCATGGTGGTTGTTACCGCTTGGCATCTACTTCCTTGCACTATTTGCGGGTGCGCTTATTTCGACACATTCGTTTAAAATTGCTCTTTTGGCACTTCCTGCTGCTATCATTCAGCTTGGAGGCTATGGTCTAGGATTTATCAAAGCGTTTACAGAGAAGATAGTCCTACGCCGCGGCAGAAATATCGAAGAAGAAATAAATATACGTAAAGGTAAAAATGAGCAATAATCTCCAAGCCGGTCTAATTGCCGATATGCCCGACGACCAACGTCCACGCGAAAAGGCGTTGCGACTAGGAATGAAAGCACTTAGCGATGCCGAACTGATGGCTATAGTATTCAGTACCGGCATTAAAGGAAAGGGCGTAACCGAGCTATGCAAAGAGATTCTACACGAACACGGAGGACATCTTCATAAGATAGCCACAATGAGTGCTCGCGACTTTATGAAGATGCACAAAGGCATTGGCCCGGCTAAAGCCCTAACACTATTGGCAGGAATTGAGTTGGGAGTACGAGCAAGTGCAGATGCCTTAACCCTAGAGGATCATGCAATCACCTCGTCGAAGCTAGCATTTCAACACATGAACCAGTACCTATATAATCTCGATCATGAAGAATTCTGGGTACTGCTATTAAAGAATAACTTGCGACCTCTTAGAGAGTTTTGTGTTGGCAAAGGTGGTATTTCGATGACGGCAGTCGACCCGAAGATTGTAATACGAGAAGCACTGCTGAGTAATGCGACTGCTATGATGCTATTTCACAATCATCCGTCAGGAGAGTTGCGTCCGAGTATTCAGGATGATAACCTTACCAAGAAAATTAAAGAAGCAGCCGCACTCTTCGACATACGCGTCCTCGACCATATCATAATCGGACATAGCGACTTCTACTCATATCACGACGAGGGTAAGATATAGTAAAATTTTAACAAAACGACTTATTCCGCTATATTTTTTGTTAATTATTCGTTAAAACGCGAATATCAATTAAACGATTTGACTCGTTGAGTGTCAAAAAAACAGATTAACGGAATAATGTACTATAAAATAAATAATATGAAAACAAGAATTTTAGCAATTGCACTTGTAGCTATCTCATTCTCCCTCTCCACTGCAGCACAAAATCAGTGTAACTGCAAACAAGACTGCACCCCTCAGACATGCGAAACTCGTAACTGCAAATCGCAATGCGGTCCGAACAAATGCGATAAACCCAGCCCACTCTTCGAAGGTATCACTCTCAGCGATTCACAGAAAGAAGCCGTTGTAGCTGTAGAAAAGAAATATCGCAGTGCTCGCGTAGAGAAAATGAAAGCTCAACGCAACCGTCGTCAGCAAAACGACTCGACTGCAATTGCAGAACGTAAGTCAGAAAAGAAGGATTATCTCGCAGATATGAAAGCGGCTCTTACACCTGAGCAATATGTAGTATTCCTCGAAAATTACTACATCAACGGCAACATGATGAACAATAGAATGCGTCCCGGCAAAAATTATAATGATAAAGCACCTCGTCAACGTCGTAGTGATGCTTCAACCAACTGCCGAGTACCTGCTCACCCCAAAAAGGCCCAGAAACCCTCTCAAGAATAATACAATCGTAGAAACAGCAAACAAAGCGCGCCCGACTGATTCAGCCGGGCGCGTTATCTTGTATAACGAACCAAAAATTATTCCGGCATAGATTCGGGAGTTTTGAATTTCACCTTAGTAATGGGAGTCGTGATGCCATAGTTCCAACCGAATACGACAACGTAGTATTCAGTATTGTAATTCAAGCCGTTGGGAAGATTCTCTTGGTTGATCACCGAAGTACCATACTCAGCAATATCGGCAGAAGGATCGTTATAATCTCGTTTGGTATAAGCGAGATCGAAAGCCATTTCTTGTTCGCCCACATTTTCAATAGTTAAGTCGACACCTTCGGCTTTTGCAACGCCCCAAAGATAACCATCATAACGACTGCTAGGAGTAATTGTAATTTCAGGATAGCATTTAAACTTAGAATAATCGGTATAAGTGATATCTGAAATTTCGAAAGTAAGGTCGTCGACAGAAGCAACATCTTCGAATTTGAATTCTTTCCATTCGGGATCAATAAGGACATCGCCATTAGTTGTATCGAAAGCCCAAGCATATACGATATACTTTTCGCCAGTGTAAGGGAATGAGTCAGATAAACGACTATTCTCAACGACGTCGCCATAGCTAGCAAAATCGCGAGCGACATTATACCATTCATCATAGTACATATCTGCAATACCTGTATAGAAGTCGAGTTCGAAGTTGAGTAGTGCTTCTGCTGTTGCTCCAAGTCCTTCAAACTTAGAATAGCGCATAATACCGTATATGTATGCAATTTCTTTATCTGCGGGCATGACTGCAAGGAGAGCTTCCTGAGGCTGAATCGAGCCGACAGCGAAAGAGAACGAAGGAGTCTCGAGGCGTTCAACACCATCGGGAAGATTGAAAGTAACATAATCGACCGATTCTGCAGGGAACTGGCCAACTACTTTATCGCCACCAACGAGGTAAACGGTGTCTTCGGCAGCAACGCCAAAAGCGGCACAAGCGAGAGCGAGAGCGAGAGAAGCGAGTATATGATTAAATTTCATAGTGATTTCGATTTTATAAAATGTTATTTCTTAACGATTTTGGTAGTAGTTGTGCCGACATTGACGATGTACAAACCGGCAGACAACGAAGAAAGGTCGATTTGATTCCGACCTGGCTTACATATTGCACGAGCAGCAACATCTCCTGTAATACGATAGACCGTCAACTCAGATTCTTCGCCAAGACCTTCGAGCCACAAGGATGACTCGATGATAGATGGATAGATGCGAAGCGATGAAGAAGTAACGTCAGAGACAGCAGACAAATCACTTCCATTAATTTCAATTTTAGCTACAGTTGATTTATCAAAAGTGCTAGCAGTTTGGTCTAATTTGACAACGCGAATTTGACTTGTTCCGAGCTCGATGCGATCGATTGCCGACCGCTCGACACTTAGACCAACACCATCGGTGCATACTACATTAACGTAGTCACCGGCAGCCATCGAAGTGAAACTACAGCCTAAAGCCAATAAGGCCGATAGAAAAAACTTTCGCATAGTGTTGTTAATAATAGTGGATAAAAAGATTGTGATTGTGGAATTATTGTTTCATTTTGATTCCTTGCAACAAATTTATATGATATTTTGCTAGTCTCCAAAGATTATTGGAAATATTTTTGATAAAAATTAGTGTAATTAAATTTTAAGCCTAAAAATATTATTTTTTCGAAAAAAGTAATTAACTTTGCAGCCGAAGAAAAACAATATGACACTTTTACCTGATGCTTAACACGCTTCACATATCAAATCACACGACATCGATGCCTATGGGTATGTCGATGATGATGGTCATGTGCAGCCGCGGGAGCCGGGTGTAAGTTTTTGCATGCATATTAATTAACAACATACCGGTTCCCCTCACAAAGGTGAACCGTTTTTTATATAATAACAGACATGGACTATAAAAAACTCAAATTTGAGACACGTCAGATTCACGCCGGCTTAACTCCCGACGAAGCAACAGGCTCACGTGGTGTAGCTATCTATCCTACTGCAGCATATCGCTTTAAGACATGCGACTACGCAGCCAAGCTTTTCGAATTGAGCACACCGGGCAATATCTATACCCGTCTACAAAATCCTACGACCACTGCATACGAAGAACGTATTGCAGCACTATACGGCGGCGTAGGGGCATTGGCAGTATCGTCGGGAATGTCTGCTATTCTTATTGCAGTAACAGCGCTTGTTTCAGCAGGCGAAAACATCGTAGCATCGCCTCTGCTCTACGGAGGAACATATAATCAATTCCGCCACACTCTATCACGCCTTGGCATTGAGGTTCGCATAGCATCTACAACTTCAGCCGAAGATTTCAAAGCGCTTATAGATGATAAGACACGCGCAATCTTTGCTGAAAGTATGGGAAATCCGACATGTGGAGTTCCCGACCTTGAAGGTCTTGGCAAAGTTGCAGCCGAAGCAGGAATTCCATTCATAGTCGACAACACATTCGGAGCCGGTGGCTACCTCTGTAATCCCTTCGAATGGGGCGCAAATATTATTGTAGACTCGGCAACCAAATGGATTAACGGTCATGGCACAGCAATGGGCGGCATCATTGTAGACGGAGGCAATTTCAATTGGGGTAATGGCAAATTTGCTTGCATCGATGGACCATCAGAAGGCTACCATGGCTTAAACTTCTATGAAGCATTCGGTAATTCTGCATTTATCGTAAAATGTCGAGTAGACGGACTTCGCGACCTCGGCACCTGCCCGTCGGCATTCGATAGCTACCTTATGCTATTAGGTCTCGAGACCCTGTCTCTGCGCGTTCGCCATCAGGTAGAATCGACGTATCGACTAGCAGAGCACCTAAAAAATCACAAAGCGGTTAAGAGTGTGAGCTATGTAGGACTTCCCGACCATCCCTCTCACGAAAATGCTGCTAAATACTTCCGATTCGGAGGTTCGGCAGTACTCACAGTAGAACTACAAGGCACACTCGACACAACAATTCGCTTTGTCGAAGCACTTCAGTTGGCAGCACACATGACAATGATCGGCGACTCTATTACAGTGGTAACACACCCTGCATCGACCACACACAAGCAGCTCTCAGAAGCCGATCTCAAGGCAGCCGGTGTAACTCCTACCCTCCTCCGTATATCACTCGGTCTTGAAGATGTAGAAGATATTATCGCCGACTTCGAACAAGCTTTCGAAAAAGCTCTATGATAAAGTATTATCAACATAACGAACCATTTGCACTCGAGCTAGGCGGCACCCTTCCGCAGCTTACAATTGCTTATCATACATATGGCACACCTAATGACGACCTATCAAACGTCGTTTGGGTTTGCCATGCATTGACAGCCAATAGCGATGTAGCCGATTGGTGGCCACACACAGTGGAAGAAGGTGCATTTCTCGACCCGAATAAGTATTTCGTTGTGTGTGCCAACATTTTAGGATCGCACTATGGCACAACAGGACCATTGACTCCAGACCCAAAGACAGGAGAGCCGCTTTACGGAGAATTTCCCAAACTCACGATTGGAGATATGGCACGCGCACACGCCGTACTCGCTGACGCCCTCGGGATCAAGCGTATCTACAAACTGGTTGGTAGTTCCGTTGGAGGATTTCAAGCACTTGAATGGGCTGCAATTGAGCCAGAACGCTTTGAGAAAATGGTACTTATCGCCACTGCAGCCAAGGCCTCTCCGTGGGCAATAGCAATCGATGAGACACAACGTATGGCAATTAAAGCCGATTCGACATACGGAGAACGCCGTCCGGACGCTGCATTTGCCGGACTTGCTACAGCACGTGCAATCGGGATGCTTACTTACCGCGGTCCAGAAGGGTATAATCGTACCCAAGGCGATTACCCTGATAGAAAAATCACTGACGACCATCGTGCATGCACATATCAGCAATACCAAGGCAAGAAACTATGCTTACGGTACAATGCATACTCGTATGTAACCATACTCGATGCATTTGACACACACGATATTGGTCGCGGCAGAGGAGGCCTTGAAAAAGTATTATCGACAATGACAATGCCGACTGTTGTAGTTGGTATTACGTCGGATATAATCTTCACACCAGCAGAGATGCGAGCGTTGGCAACATCACTTCCGAACTCCAAATACTACGAAATCGACTCTGATATGGGCCATGACGGCTTCTTAGTCGAATATGGACAACTCAATAAAATCCTCACCGAAAATGAATGATAAAACAATAAAAATAGGACTATTCGGCTTAGGCACCGTTGGTCGGGGTGTATATGAAATTATCGCCCATGCAAAAAATGCCCATGCAGAAATCCGTCGAATCTGTGTACGCGACATCAAAAAGCCACGTCCTATCGCAGTGCCCGAAGGCCTACTAACCGACTGCGCAGACGACATTTTCAACGACCCCGATATCAACCTTATCGTAGAACTCGTTGACAAAGCAGATGCATCGTACAACATTGTAACCACAGCACTCAGCAAAGGAATTCCCGTTGTATCAGGCAACAAAGCGATGATTGCACAGCACTTGCCCGAACTAATTGAGCTACAGCACAAACACAACACCGCATTGCTCTATGATGCATCGTCATGTGGCTCTATCCCCGTAATTCGAAACCTTGAAGAATACTACGATAACGACCTTCTTCTTGAAGTAAAAGGTATCCTCAACGGCTCATCGAACTATATTCTTTCACGCGTATTCGACCACGGAGAGGACTATGAAGCAGCACTCCGTCGAGCACAAGAGCTTGGTTTTGCCGAGAGCGATCCATCGTTTGATATTGAAGGTTACGACTCGCTATTCAAACTCATCATCATCACCGTACATGCACTTGGTCAGTACGTTGCACCAAGCGATATCTTCACTTGCGGTATCACCAATATCCACGAAGCCGACATCCGCTATGCACGCGAAAAGGGAGCCAAAATCAAACTCGTAGCGCAAGTAGCAAAAGTGAGCGACACCGCCTTTACAATGTTTGTAATGCCTGAATTGGTAGAAAAGTCTCGCTATATCTATAGTGTCGATGATGAATACAACGGCGTAGTAATCCGCGGAGAATGCTACGACCGTCAGTTTATGTTCGGCAAAGGAGCCGGAGGTCTACCTACCGCATCATCAATTTTGAGCGATGTAATGGCTCGTTTACACGACTATCGGTACGAATACAAAAAGATGGCATATCTTAACCGTCCTGAATACACAACCGATATAAATGTTCGCGTCTATATCCGCTATAGCGATACAGACGTACCCGGAGTATTGAGTTTCAATCATATTCTAGAACTTCATTTGTCGGAGGATAGCAATTACGTAATCGGCGATATACCATTATCTCGCCTAATCGAGCATCGCGCAATTTTCAATGCTCCCGACGTATTTATCGCTAATATCCCCGTATTTTTCGCAGATAAAGACAACTAATCGAATCAACCAATAACACATAAAGGTGAGAATAAGCCTATCCAAAAGGCTTGTTTTCACCTTTTTAGTTATTTATTTGGTTATATGGTGAAAAATTGCTAAATTTGCCGAAAATTTTAGAAATAGGTTTCAAAGGTACAGATTTATGTCATTTATCAGTACAGGAGGCTCCGGAGCCGGAGCAGCAGCCAAAGCCGTAGCAAAAACGGCACTTGACTTTCATCCCAAATTATTTAGCTCACTCAAGAATTATACCCCATCTCGACTAAAAGCCGACGTAACGGCGGGTGTAGTAGTAGGTATTGTAGCCCTTCCCCTTGCAATTGCATTCGGTATAGCCTCAGGAGTAAGCCCAACAATCGGTCTTATCACCGCAATCATCGGTGGATTTTTGGTTTCGTTCTTTGGCGGCAACTCAGTACAGATTGGAGGCCCAACAGGTGCATTTATCGTAATTATCTATAATATCATTGCACAATTCGGACTCCAAGGTCTAGCAATTGCCACCTTTATGGCAGGAGTTATCTTGGTGTTGATGGGAGTTTTCCGTCTAGGTACTGTTATCAAATTCATCCCTTACCCAATCGTAGTAGGTTTTACCGCAGGTATTGCATTGACAATATTCTCGACCCAGATTAACGATTTCTTCGGTCTCGGACTTCGCGACGTACCCGGCCAGTTTATCCCTAAATGGGGAATGTATCTAAGCAATCTCGGCAAGATTTCACTCACAACACTAGCGACATCGGTTGTCTCGCTTGCAATTATCATACTTACCCCGAAAGTATCGAAACGCCTGCCCGGAGCATTGATGGCAATCATCCTAGTAACAATTGTTACATATCTACTTAGCGAATTTACCGATTGGTTCCACGTAGAGACTATTGGCGACCGCTTCGGTACAATGAAAACCGACATCCCCACTCCTCACGGATTCGAACTAAATATGGCAACAATCAATATGTTGCTACCCTCTGCATTTACCATTGCCGTTCTTGGCGCAATCGAATCGCTGCTCTCGGCAACAGTTGCCGACGGTGTAACAGGATCGCATACCAATAGCAATACCGAGCTTATCGGTCAAGGTATTGCCAATATCGCTGTGCCCTTCTTCGGTGGTATCCCCGTAACCGGTGCAATTGCACGAACAATGACCAACATCACCAATGGCGGCCGCACCCCAGTAGCCGGTATTGTACACGCACTCGTACTCCTTATCATCTTCCTCTTTGCGATGCCACTTATCAACTACGTACCCCTGGCCTGCCTCGCAGCTGTACTTATGGTCGTAGCTTATAATATGAGTGGCTGGCGCACAATCATCGGTATTTTTCACTCACCCAAAAGCGATATATCGGTACTACTCGTTACATTCTTCCTTACAGTAATATTCGACCTCACAATCGCCATCGAGATCGGCCTACTCTTGGCAGTGGTGCTCTTCATGCGTCGTGTGATGGAAAATACAGAAATCAAGGTTTATTCAGAACAACTTGACGTAGCAGAAGGTACCGATCTGAGCCAGCACGAAGTACTTAACGTAGCAAAAGGCGTAAGCATCTACGAAATCGATGGACCGTTCTTCTTTGGAGTCGCAACCAAATTCGACGAACTAATGCGCTCGGCAATGAGCGATAAACCCATAGTTCGTATAATCAGAATGCGAAAAGTATCGTTTATCGATGCAACCGGTATCCACAACCTAGAGATACTAATAAATGCGTCGCAGAAAGAAGGTATCCATGTGGTACTCTCGGGTGTAAAATCGAATGTACGCGCAACCCTTGAACACGCAGGAATCGATACCCTCGTTGGTGCCGACCATATTTGCGACCATATCACCAAGGCAGTGAAGATGGCAAACCTCATTGCCTCGGAAGTCAAAGCGCAGGCTATTAGAGAATAACGATAGCGAAATACGATAAAAAATAGCAGTTATTCTTTGGAATTATAAAAAAATTGGTCTAATTGTAAAATAAATTGTCCTTTTTCTTTGCAGATTCCGAAATTTAGCCTACCTTTGTAGCGTTTTTGAAGCAAACAATTGTTTTATTACTAAATCAAAACACGAAAATGAAAAAGTTAGTTTTAATGCTTGCTGTTGTATTCAGCATGTCATTCTTCGCTTGCGGCAACAAAGAACAGGCTGCTGAAACAGTTGCTGAAGAAGCTGTAGTAGAAGAAGTTGTAGAAGTAGCTGACTCTTGCGTTACTCCTGACAGCTGCGCACAGGATAGCTGTGCAGAAGTTGCTCCTGAAGCTCCCGCTGCTGAATAATCAGACGCAACCAAGCAGCTCTACCCTCGCGTAGAGCATTAACGAAAGCATAAGAGGTCGTTCGCTTAGCGAATGACCCCTTTCTTTTTTTGTACACGTTCTCGTTTAAATATTGACGTAAGGGGAGAAAGGTTTGTGTGAGGAATTAGAGTTTATTCCTTAATAGTAATCCGTCTCGCGACTCACTCACGTGGGTCTAACATATCATCAGAACATTAAACGTATGGTCTCCGCTATTGCTCCGACCACACGCTATTTTTGTGCGACCTGGTCAACACAGGTGATACAACGATAGGACGTGTCTGACAGAAGCGGAAGTGGCGCTTTCCCAAATTTTTCCAAAATGTCAATGTACTCTTGCTGCCGATTTGGCTTTTAACCGCGGGGGCAGCTGCCGCTTGGGGGAGTACGGCTTCGCCGTACTCGTTTAAAAGTTTAGGGTTTAAGAGTTTATTGGGGGGCGGGGATTCTTCCTCTTCTTCTGCGGGGGCGAGATAAACGACGTCGATGTATTCGAGTACTTCTTGCTTTATCTTCTCGAAATACGGGACACGGTACGCCGGCGGAATGTAGAGACACGTATCGG
>CAZYYV010000059.1:0-16515 GCA_964651295.1 uncultured Bacteroides sp. | reverse complement strand
GAAGAAGTGAAGTAAGATTCTAAAAATTAACGATAATAAAATGGAGTGTAACTCAACAAGTTACACTCCATTTTATTTATTTGGAATTTAATCTGATTACAAACGGCGGCCGAAGTAGTAGGTGTGCCAAGAATCACGCGCATATCCGTCGCGAAGGACTTTGAAATCGCGAGGATTGGCTCCGTCAATACGAATACCATCGTAGTATACGCTCCATGCATCGCGAGCATAGCCGTCATTTAGTACTCGGAACGAATCTGACGAAGCGCCATGAATTGGTTTACCGTCGAAGAAAACTGTCCACATGTCTTTAGCGTAATAGTCGCTCAAGATACTGAAAGTTCCGGCATTAGCTTGGTCGATTAGATATCCGTTATAGTAAACAGTCCAATTATCTTTTGCATAACCGTAACCTAGAACTCTAAACGAATTTGCAGACGCTCTATCAAGTCGTACTCCATGGAAGAATACTCCATAGTTATCGCGAGCATAACCATCGCGGAGAATCTCGAAATGTTGAGGATTTGCAGCCTCAATCAATAAGCCTTCGAAAAAGACACGTCCTGCGTTGATGAAATAAGGGGCACGATGATGTTTTTCGCGACGATCGGGACGAGGGGGGCGTTGGGGATTATCGTGATTATAATACGGAGGCTGTTCATGCTGCTGCGGGCGCTGTGGTTGTTGTGGCTTTTGAGGATGTTGAGGCTGCTGCGGGCGCTGTGGTTGTTGCGGCTTTTGAGGATGTTGAGGCTGCTGCGGGCGCTTATTATCGTTCCTATTATTTTTGTTATTTTGACGACGAGAGTTATTGGATTTTTGCTCTTGGGCATTAGGCTCATTTCTTAGGTCTGCAGAATACACATTAGAGCTAAGCAAACAGCAACATAGGATGATGGTCAATAAACGGTATTTCATATCGTTTGTATTAAGGATTATATTAATAAGACTATCGATAATGGCATTAGTTTAATATATGATTAAAAAAGCGCTGCGACAGTGTCGTAGCGCTTGCAATGTATCAAAAGGATGATTAGTTAGCTTGTTCAGCTTCAGGAGCAATGAGTTTGTACCCCTTGCCATGGATATTGATGATTTCAATTGTAGGATCTTCTTTGAGGTGCTTACGGAGCTTAGTGATGTAAACGTCCATAGAGCGCGCGTTGAAGTAGTTGTCGTCGATCCAAATAGTCTTGAGTGCGTAGTTACGTTCGAGTATTTCGTTTACGTGGGCACAAAGAAGGCTAAGGAGCTCAGATTCCTTAGTGGTGAGTTTGGTCATCTTATCACCGATCATAAGCACTTGCTTCTGAGTATCGAAGGTAAAGTTACCAATTTTGTACATTGTAATTTCCTTCCCTTTTTTGCCTTTTACACGACGAAGGATAGCTTCGATACGGAATACGAGTTCTTCCATCGAGAATGGCTTGGTGATATAGTCGTCGGCACCAATTTTGAAACCTTCGAGGATATCGTCTTTAAGAGATTTTGCGGTGAGGAAAATAATGGGCACATCGGCATTAACCGTGCGGATTTCTTGCGCGAGTGCAAAGCCGTCTTTTTTGGGCATCATAACGTCGAGGACGCAGATGTCGTATTTACCTTTAAGGAAAGCCTTGTAACCGCTTTCGCCGTCGACAAAGAGGTCGGCATTATAACCCTTTGCCTGAAGGTATTCGCGAAGGAGCATACCTAGGTTTTCGTCGTCTTCGCAAAGGAGGATTCTCATACGGTCTTCCATAGTTTTCAGTCTTTAGAGAGTGGTAGTATAATTAAAAATTTTGTTCCAACATTGAAATCAGATTCTACAGTAATGTCGCCACCGAGCTCGGTAATCATCTTTTTGACGTATGCCAATCCGAGGCCGAATCCTTTGACATCATGGCGGTTTCCGGTAGATACACGATAGAATTTTTCGAATATTTTCTTGAGATCGTCGCGACGGATGCCGATACCATTATCGGCAATAGTAATTTCGAGTCGTTCGTCGGAAATATTTCGAGAGCCAACGACTAGCTGGAGCGGACGCTCTTCAGAGCGATACTTGACAGCATTATCGAGGAGGTTGAATATTACGTTAGTAAAATGCATCTCATCGATATCGACGATAGCATCTAAAGCATCGAGATTTGCAGTAATTGAGCCACCATACTTTTCAACCTTCAATTTAAAGGTATTAACGATGTTATAAATAATCGTATTAGCATCGGCTTGTTCAATTTTAAGAGTTGCTTTTTGGCGATCAAACATCGACATTTGTAGCACTTTTTCGACTTGGAAACGAAGACGTTTTGTTTCGTCGGTGATTACAGTCGAAATCTGCTGCAACATGGTTGGTGATTTGCGAACCGTCTGGTCGTTAAGCATTTGAGCTGCAAGTGAAATCGATGAAATCGGTGTCTTAAACTCGTGAGTCATATTGTTGATGAAGTCGTTCTTCATCTCGGTGAGTTTCTTTTGTCGGAATGCTATGATAATCGTATAAACGAATATGATGAGCAGGATAAGAGTGAACGCAAAAGCCGGTACCATGAACGAAATAGATGAGAAGATATAATCGCTCTTGGTGGGAAAATACACTTTAAGATAGTTGCGCGGACCTGCGACATCGTTAGGGAATAGTGTTTGCACGAATACGTTATCACGATCGTCGACGGAAGGCTGATATTTCTCTGATTTAAAAAGGACTGTGCCTGCATAGTTTGCGACAGCAAATTCGAATGGCACTTTTAAACCGATTGTATCAAGTTCTTGACGAAGATAAGTGCTTACTCGCATAGAGTCGGCACGCTCGGTGATAGGACGATTCGATGACTTCAACATGATGTTTAGAATCACATCGTCCATCACACTCTTCTGATAGAGGTAGCGGTTGCGGTAGGCTTCTTGAGCAGTGCGATAATGCGCACCAAGGCCACCATTGCCCGATGTCTGAATTTTTGAGATTTCGTAGGGGTTGCCTTTAATAGTAAGGTCTGCTTCAAGCCCCGAAGACGTAGTAAACGAATATTTGATACTACCGAGAGCAGGGAGACGGTCGCCATACTGAGCTTTGATTTCCGACGCTTGAATTTGTCGGACCTCATCTTCGAGGAAATGACGAGCTTCATCCTGCTCTAAGTGCATAGAAGTAGCAACAAGGCTCTGACGAACACCTTGTGCAAACTGCTCATAGCGAATCTGCACAATATTCTTCATATAGAATATCTGAATGCAGAGTAGGCCAATAAAAGTAAGGGCCATCAACACTGTAAGGATCCAGATCGTCTGTTTCTTCATAATCTAAGTTAACTTAATAGAGTTAACAAGCAAATGAGCGGAAATGTTTCCATTTTCAACAAAGAATTTGGCAGAAACAGCCCATTGCTTTAACATTTCGCGTCAAAATTAACAAATCGATGTGAAAATCGAATTAAATCAACCTATAAATAATGTTAAAACAAAGAATTATCGCCAAATACCCCAATTCTAGTGGGATATTTGGCGATAATTAAGCTATTTAGCGTTAGGCTACGCAATTACACCCAGAGGGTGAACGCGAAGTCCTGACGATGGGGAAGTTCTTCGTTTTTGGGGAAGAAACGATATCCGTAGCGGAATACACCTGCGTTCTTCACGTGGGTATTGAGCTCGTAAGTGATAACGTTGCCCTCCTGCTTAGCCACCTTAAATTCGGTAGTGCTAACGAGGCTTTCTTTGCCATCTTCCTGACGGTAAACGACGAGTTCGAGACCGAGGTCACGACCGATGCCGTTGGTGTCAGCGGTAATTTCAACGTTGAAGTCGCTACCTGCATGGCTTGAAGCTTCGCCACCCTGACGGATGTCGAGAACGCGGATACCAGACCAAGCTTCAGCAACTTTTTCTTTCCAAGCTACGATGTTTTTAGCGAGAGCGCAGTCGTTTGCGATAAGGCGTTTGCTGCGTTCAGCTTCCTTGTTGTAGAAGCGTTCGATATAGTCGTCGATCATACGCTTCATTGTAAAGTTTGGAGCGATGTCGCCGATAGAGCCCTTGATGTACTGGATCCAACGAGGAGAGTAACCTGCAGAGTTCTTCTCGAAGTAGAGAGGAATGATTTCGTTTTCGAGCATCGAGTAGATGGTCGCAGCGTCGAGTTTGTCCTGCTGACCCTGATCGATAAATGTGCGCTTGTCGGTGAGGGCCCAACCAGCTTTTTCGTTGAAGCGGTAGCCTTCGTACCACCAGCCGTCAAGGACAGAGAAGTTGAGAACGCCGTTCATTTCAGCCTTTTCGCCTGATGTACCCGAAGCTTCGAGAGGACGAGTAGGAGTATTCAACCAGATATCAACACCGGTAACGAGACGCTTAGCAACAATCATGTTGTAATCTTCGAGGAAGATGATCTTGCCAAGGAATTCGGGACGGTGGCTGATCTCTACGATGCGTTTGATGAGGTCTTGACCTGCACCGTCGGCGGGGTGAGCCTTACCAGCAAAGATGAACTGAACGGGGAATTTCTCGTTGTTAACAATCTTGGCAAGACGGTCGAGGTCGGTGAAGAGGAGGTGTGCACGCTTGTAAGTAGCGAAACGGCGAGCGAAACCGATGATGAGTGCGTTGGGGTTGATGCGGTCAACGATGTTCATCACAGCGCTGGGATCACCTTGATTAGCGAGCCACTTTTCTTTGAAGTCACGACGAACGAAGTTAATAAACTTGTTCTTCATAGTCTGACGCATATCCCAGATTTCCTGGTCAGGCACATCGAAGATGCCCTTCCAAGCATCGGGATTGCTCTGGTCTGCAAATACCTGAGCGCCGAGCTTCTTAGCGTAGAATTCTTTCCATTCCGAAGCAGCCCAAGTAGGCATATGCACACCGTTGGTAACATAGCCAACGTGGCTTTCTTCCCAAGAATAGCCCTTCCAGATACCTGCGAACATCTTTTTCGAAACTTCGCCGTGGAGCCAGCTAACACCGTTAGCTTCCTGGCAAGTGTTAAGAGCGAATACGCTCATAGAGAAGCGTTCGTTAGTATCGGGATTTTCGCGACCCATATTCATAAGGTCGTTCCAAGTAATGCCGAGTTTAGCGGGGAACTGGCCCATATATTTGCCGAAGAGGCCTTCGTCGAAGTAGTCGTGGCCAGCGGGTACGGGGGTGTGTACGGTGTAGAGCGACGAAGCACGAACGAGTTCGAGAGCAACGTTGAAATCAAGACCGTCCTTCTGAACGAAGTCAACAAGACGCTGGAGGTTAAGGAGTGCAGCGTGACCTTCGTTGCAGTGATAGAGCTGCGAGTTTACGCCAAGCTTCTGGAGCATGAGCACACCACCGATACCAAGGAGGTACTCCTGCTTGATACGGTTTTCCCAATCGCCGCCATAAAGTTTGTGAGTGATGGGACGGTCATATTCGCTATTCATGTCGAAGTCGGTGTCGAGGAGGTAGAGCTTCATACGACCAACATTTACACGCCAAATGTGCGAGTAGATGATACGATCGTGGTAAGGAACTTCGAGGATCATGGGTCGACCTTCGCCATCCATAACCTGCTCGATGGGGAGCTGGTTGAAGTTCTGAGGTTCGTAGTTGGCAATCTGCTGACCATCAACGCTGAGCGACTGTGTGAAGTAGCCGTAGCGATAAAGGAAGCCAACAGCTGTCATATCTACGCAGCTGTCAGAAGCTTCTTTGATATAGTCACCGGCTAGTACACCAAGACCACCGGAATAAATTTTAAGACAGTTACAAAGGCCGTATTCCATCGAGAAGTAAGAAACCGAGGGAACGTCCTTACGCATGGGCTTGCTCATGTATTCCTTGAAGTCGGCATATACACGATTGAGGTTTGCCATGAATGTTTCGTCTTCGAGAAGTTCGGCGATGCGTTCTGAGTCGAGGCTCTGGATAAGCATAACGGGGTTTTCGCCGTTTTTGCGCCACTGATCAGGGTCGATAGAACGGAAAAGCGCTTTAGCTTCGCTATTCCATACCCACCAGAGGTTTTTAGACAATTCTTCGAGACGTTTGAGTTGAGCGGGCAACTCACATTTCACAGTAATGTCACGCCAAACGGGGGCGTTAGTGTTACTTACAGAAAGTTTCATATTAATAGGGTTAGTTTTATTTTTTCTTTTTCTTAGAGCGTGCTTTTGCAGCCTTTAAAGCGGCTGTATAAGCTTTGCCATAGTACTTCATAAAATCAGACCATTGAGCCTTGGCTGCTGTAGCTGAAGCAGCTGCACGAGCGGCTGTATTATCCGATTTTGAAGCGGTAAGCATCTTAGCGATTTCATCGGCAATAGCAACAACAGTCTCACCATAGTTATTATCGGTGCGTTTTACAACTTCCACACCACAATTAGTGAATGTTGCTTCCGGCTGTTCGGTAAGAACCCAACAACCAAAACCGGCAAGAGTTGTAGTTACTGTCGGCACACCGAATGCAACACTCTCGAGAGGTGTATACCCCCAAGGTTCGTAATATGAAGCGAAAACGGTGAGGTCGAGACCGGGAAGTAAATCGTAATAAGTGCTATTAAAGATTCCGTCGTTACCATCGAGATAGCATGGTACGTAAATTACCGATACCATTGCGTTCTCATCGTTGGTAAAACCAAGAGAATGAATACGACAATTTACAGGGTCTTCGTTGTAATTATTGAGACGATGTGAAATGACCGGATCGCCAAGGCGATTATAAATATTCTCAGAGAGATTATACTGTAAATCTTCGCGAGGACCTGCTACCCATGCCGGAACTAGGACGAACGCGAGAACTTTGCGGTCGAGGCCTTTATTGTCGAGGGTGCGAAGCGCATCGAGATAAACATCAATGCCTTTATTGCGGAATTCACAACGGCCTGACGTTGCTACGATGAAAGTATCATCGGCATATTCAACTCCGGAGAGTGCGTGAGCTACATCTAACAAACGAGCACGAGCCGCCTTACGAGCCGCGTTGTACTTCGTTTTGGATGGCACGAAATTAAGTTCAAAACCATTTGGTGTAACAACAGGACGACGACCGAGGAGTTGCTCAGCTTCATCTGCAGTTACATCACTTACAGTTGTGAAGCAATCAGCATTAAGTGCAGCAGCTTTCTCGAGCGAGTGCTTCGACTGCATATTCAACTCGGCAGCCATCTGATCGCCATTATAATAAGGAAGTTGATCGTAAAGTGGTTTACCATTACCACAGATACTACGTCCGATACTCGTTGCATGAGTAGTAAACACAGTAGCAACTGCGGGCATGTCTGCTTTGATGGTTAAGAGTCCCATTGCAGTAGTCCACTCATCGAAATGAGCAACAACACGATTTTGCTCTACCTTATTAAATTCTATAATACTCTCCATTACGGCAGCAGCAGCACGAGCAAACGCACAACCTTCGTCGTAATCGCCATAAGCATGGAGCGAGTCTACATTATATAGATCCCACATACGGCCATAAGCAGCATCCTTAGTAGCATACAGACTATCGAAGCTAACGAGAATAGCTAATGGTTTTCCGGGGATGTTCCAGCGGCCCACACGTACAGCAACACCTTCGGGCAGAACAGCTTTTTCAACCCAACGGCGCATAAGCGTTTTAGACTCAACAAAATAAGGAGACGGATTCTCCGTGCTCCAAACATCGGGGCCGATAAATATCAATTTGTCTTTAAGCGGTTCTTTGAGGGTCTTAGCTTTGCTTGACAATACGGTGTAAATACCACCGACTTTGTTACAGACCTCCCAACTTGCTTCAAATAACAAATCGATTTCTTGACTACATTTGTTCATAATACTTGAACTACAATCTTAATTCAAGCCGCAAAGTTACTGATTTTTTTTTGGTTAACAAAATCTATTTACCATGTGGAGTGCGTTATAGAGTCAAAAACAACGTTTTTGCACTTTGTTTTTGAAACTTCATTCAAAAAGCATTGTCGCCATAAAATGAAATACCACAGGCACAAAAGGTGCAAACGCATTTCTTCGGGGCGGACGCTCATATCCAATCACATATCTATTCATCAGCGGCCGACGCAAGCCGATGGCACTCGGTTAGGAGACTGGGAATTACAAAGTATATAAGTAATAATCTGATAATTAAGTAGGTATTTAGGATTGGCAAATTGGCAACTAATTTACACAAAGTAAACAATACACTCATAAATAAACACACAGAGTTGAACATTAATAATTTTTAGAGGTCGCTATCGGCTGATATTTAAGAAAAACTATTATTTTTGCCCCAAAGAATAGTTTTCGATGAAGAAATATAATATTGCAGTTGCCGGAACGGGTTATGTCGGCTTGAGCATCGCTACCCTACTATCGCAGCACAACCACGTGACTGCTGTTGATATTATACCCGAAAAAGTTGACGCTATCAACCGTCGTCAATCGCCTATCCAAGATGAATATATTGAAAATTTCTTCGCGACGAAGGCTCTCGACCTATCCGCTACCCTCGACGGAGTTTCTGCTTACCGCGATGCCGATTTTGTAGTAATCGCCGCACCGACCAACTACGACCCGGTCAAAAATTTCTTCGACACCCATTGCATCGAGGACGTTATCGACTTGGTACTGAGCGTCAATCCCGATGCCGTGATGGTTATCAAGTCTACCATCCCGGTCGGTTATTGCCGCAATCTATATATCAAATACGCTGCTCGTGGCGTGAAGCAGTTCAATCTGCTTTTCTTCCCTGAATTTCTTCGCGAATCTAAAGCTCTATACGACAACCTCTACCCGTCACGCATCATAGCCGGAGTGCCCAAGATAATCAACCGCGATGATTTCGCCGACGAGAATACTGCCATACAAGCAGTTACAGACATTGACCGGCTCGACCAAGCGGCACACATATTCGTCGATTTGCTAAATCAAGGTGCAATAAAAGAGGATATTGCAACCCTATATGTTGGCATAAAAGAAGCAGAAGCAGTGAAACTGTTTGCTAACACATACTTAGCATTGCGCGTTAGTTTCTTCAACGAGCTCGATACTTATGCCGAAGTTAAAGGACTCGATTCCAAGTCGATAATCGAAGGTGTCGGTCTCGACCCTCGCATCGGCTCGCACTACAACAATCCATCGTTCGGCTACGGAGGATATTGTCTCCCCAAAGACACTAAACAACTCCTTGCAAACTACGCTGAAGTGCCTCAGAATATGATGACAGCAATCGTAGAAAGCAACCGAACACGTAAAGACTTTATTGCTGACCAAATCCTCTCGCTAGCCGGATGGTATGGCTACTCGGAGAACAATGGCTATCAAGGTGGCGAACAAGAGCCTTGTACTATCGGGGTGTATCGACTTACTATGAAATCAAACTCTGACAATTTCCGTCAGTCTTCGATTCAAGGCGTCATGAAGCGCATTAAAGCCAAGGGCGCTCAGGTGATTATTTACGAACCAACACTCGATGACGGCACTCGTTTCTTTGGCAGTTTAGTTGTCAACGACCTTGCAAAATTTAAGGAATTATCGAATGCAATTGTTGCCAACCGCTACGACTCAAGCCTCGACGACGTTTCAGAAAAAGTATATACTCGCGATATTTTCAGACGCGACTAGATCAATAGCTACAACACAAAAAGAGATACCTATGAAATTTATACCACTTATCTGCCTTGCTACGGCATTAGCCAGCAGTCCATTGACTGCAATATCAGCTGAAAACCAAAAACTTACAGGCACAATAGTCGGCACAAATGCTTTCTTCGACAACAAGAGTCCACAAAACTTGTTCGATGGCGACCTCTCGACCTGCTTTTACGCTAATCGAAACGGGTCCTATTCCCGCCCATGGGTTGGCCTTGACCTTGGCTCGGCACACATAATTACCAAAATCGGATTCGCCCCTTCGAGTGAGAGTAAAAGTTGCTCTCGATTGGCTATATTCCAAGGAGCTAATTCATCTAACTTTATTGACGCAATGCCAATTGCAATGGTGCCAACAAGTGGTGTCACACCCGGCCAAATGTACTACATCGACGTAAATGTGTCGCGTGGATTCAGATATGTAAGAATGGTTGGTGCCGGTGGTGCGCAGATGAATGTAGCCGAGCTTGAATTCTATGGTACTCCAGGCGAAGGCGATGACTCGCAATTCTTCCAGATATCAAATCTCCCTACCATATCCTTCAACACACCCGATATGGCAGAGATTCGCAGCAAAGATGACAAACATCCAGGCTCAACTGTCTACGTAATATCGGATGATGGCAAAACACTTCTTGCCGACTCAGAAGCGCAGATGAAAGGTCGCGGAAATGCTTCGTGGAATTTTGATAAGAAGCCATTCCAAATCAAATTCAATAAAAAACAACGCATCCTAGCCGATGCACCTGCGAAGGCCAAGAAGTGGACACTCATCAACAACTACGGCGATAAAACATTGATGCGAAATCGCCTTGCATTCGACATTAGCCAATCAGTTGGAATGGCATATACCCCATACTGCACATTTGTCGATGTGATTTATAATGGTGAATATCAGGGGTGCTACCAACTCTGCGACCAAATAGAAGTAAATGAAAATCGCGTAAACATCACCGAAATGACACCCGAAGATATCTCGACGCCCGAAATCACCGGTGGATATTTCTTAGAAATTGATGCTTATGCCGACCAAGAGAAATCATGGTTCTATGCCAATCACAATATACCAGTAACGATAAAATCGCCAGATGAAGACGACATTGTATTCGTACAATCGAAATACATTGAGAGTCATTTCAATAAAATGGTCAATGCCGTATATTCAGCAGACTTCACCGACCCCGAAAAAGGATATCGACAGTATCTCGACCTCGAAAGTTTCTGGCGCTATTTCATAGTAGAAGAACTAGCCGGCAATACCGATGCTTATTGGAGTACATACATGACCAAAGAGCGCGAATCTGACCGATTCATTACCGGTCCGGTTTGGGATTTCGATTTATCGTTCAATAACGACAATCGAACCTACGACATCAATAGCAAAAATGACTTCGTATTCCGTTCGGGCGGCTCTTCTGCCGGAAATATGCAGAACTTCGTAAGTAGAATACTCGACAATGACACCGAAGCTCGTAAACAGTTGAGTGTTATATGGTCGAGACTTCGCAAGTGCGATAATTTCAACGCTGAATATTTTAATTCACTCGTCGATGAATACGCCAACTTGCTCGATGATTCGCAAGCGCTTAACTTTGTCCGTTGGCCTATACTTTCTACAACCGTACACCAAAATCCGACTGCACGAGGCTCTTTTAAAGCAGAAGTTAACGCAGTAAAAGACTACATCAGTAAGCGATTCGACAAACTCGACCAGTTGATTGGCATCGTAGAAGTACCTGACGAATCAGGCATTACATCAGCAATAGTCGAAACTAGCATTCCGATAGAATACTATACAATTCAAGGCGTTCGAGTCGACAATCCAGAACATGGCATCTTCATTCGTCGACAAGGCTCATCAGTAACAAAAGTAATACTCAAATAACGACAACAAAATAACAGCCGCCAATGGACAAATCCTGGCGGCTGTTATTATTATCTGCAATACTTATTATTTCAAAGTACCTGCTTCAGCTTGCTGAATCATGTTTTCGTCGGCTGAAATATAGATTTCCACACGACGGTTCTGAGCACGACCTTCTGCAGTATCATTTGACGCTATATAGTCGGTCATCGGACGACCTTCAGCTTGAATACGAGAAGTAGCAACGCCACTATTAATAAGGTATGTGCGAACAGCGTCGGCACGGCCATTTGCTACACGTTCGTTAGCAGCATACGAACCGGTATTATCGGTGTAGCCATAGATTTGAACGTTCGTATTGGGGTTGTCTTTAAGCGAAACGGCAAACTTTGTAAGCGCATTTTTAGCCGTAGCTGAGAGAGTTGTGCCATTGGTTGGGAAGAGAATTCCACCTTCGAAAGTTACCTTGATTGCCTGGAGACCATTTTGGTCGGTAGTCTTTTCAATCATAGCAGATTCACCGAGCTGATCTTCAAGTTCTTGCTGTTGCTTATCCATTTTGCGGCCGATAAGAGCACCCGCGCCTGCGCCAACAGCGGCACCGATTGCACTACCAATACCGGCACCTTTGCCGCCACCAATGAGAGCACCAATACCGGCACCAAGAGCTGCACCACCGCCACCACCGACGAGAGCACCTTTTCCAGTATTATTCATCGACGAACAGCCCACCTCGCCAACGAGGAGTGATGAGCCCAAAAGGGCGATACAAGCAATTTTTAAAAGTTTCATAACCAATCTTCTTATATTTTATGTGGTGTTATAACTTTAATTATTACGCCAAAATTACGAATTAGTTTATCAAACAACAATAATTTTAAGAAAAATTTCATACAAAAGGGCTAAAGCACCTAGAAGATACCGGGCTTGAAGTGCGTTAATTTTGTATTGCCAATATTTTTTGTTAATTTTGCGGCATAAAACCCAAAGACAATTCTTTTTACGATGGTCGTTTTTTTCACCACACCTGAAGGCACGGTTTACGCCGTGAATACCAATCACACATTCGATAGTAGCGAACTCGAACGTTTGCGTTGGCTTTTTGGCAACGCATGTCCGATGGAAGAAGGTGCCGCATTGAACGGTACTTACATCGGTCCGCGCAAAGAAATGATTACTCCCTGGAGTACGAATGCCGTTGAAATTACTCAAAATATGGGTCTCGACGGCATTTCTCGTATTGAAATGTTTGTCAAAGTCGAAGGAGAACCTTCGTTTGACCCGATGCTCCAGCGCGTATATACTAACCCCGGTGCTGACGTATTCGAAATCACTGAGACTGCAGCTCCACAAGAGTTCATCTCTGATATTCACGAGTATAATCAACGCGAAGGTCTCGCTCTTAGCGAGCAGGAAGAACAGTATCTCGCCGGCCTTTCAGAGCGTCTCGGTCGTCCGTTGACCGACAGCGAAGTATTCGGTTTTTCACAGGTAAACTCAGAACACTGCCGCCACAAAATTTTCAATGGCACCTTTATCGTTGATGGCGAAGAAAAGCCCTCTACCCTCTTCCAGCTCATCAAGCGTACTAGTAAAGTAAATTCAAAAGGCCTCGTTTCGGCTTATAAAGATAATGTTGCATTCACTGTTGGTCCCGACGTTCAGCAGTTTGCACCGGAACGTGGTGACGAGCCTTCGTACTTCACCGAACGCAAGATTCGTACCGTACTTTCGCTCAAAGCAGAAACACACAACTTCCCCACAACCGTTGAGCCTTTCAATGGAGCTGCGACCGGTAGCGGCGGCGAAATTCGCGACCGTCTCGGTGGAGGTCGTGCAAGTCTCCCCTTGGCAGGTACTGCGGTATATATGACATCTTATCCCAGATTCAACGACTATCAGCGTGCTTGGGAAGGCGAAGTCGAGCCTCGCAAATGGCTCTATCAAACACCTGCCGACATCCTTATTAAGGCATCTAACGGTGCGTCAGACTTCGGCAACAAATTCGGCCAGCCACTTATCACCGGTTCACTTCTTACATTCGAACACAAAGAAGACGAACGCGTATTCGGTTTCGACAAAGTGATTATGCTCGCCGGTGGTGTTGGCTATGCTACCGCATCACAAGCAATCAAGGGAGACCCTCAAGCCGGTCAGACAGTAGTACTCGCCGGTGGCGACAACTATCGTATCGGTATGGGTGGCGGTGCCGTATCATCTGTAGATACTGGTCGTTACGCCGGTGCAATCGAACTTAACGCTGTACAACGCGCCAACCCCGAAATGCAAAAACGCGTTGCCAACCTTATCCGCAGCCTCGCAGAAAGCGAAAACAACCCAATTGTATCGATTCACGACCACGGTGCAGGTGGTCACCTCAACGCACTTTCAGAACTTATCGAGTCGACAGGTGGTAATATTGACATCAATGCCCTCCCCGTTGGCGACCCGACCCTCTCTGATAAAGAAATCATCGGCAACGAAAGCCAAGAACGCATGGGATTCGTAGTCGATGCCGAACATCTTCCATTGATCGAACGCATCGCTCAACGCGAACGTGCACCAATGTACGTAGTTGGTGAAACAACCGACGACCATCGTCTCCATTTCGGCCGCAAGGGCGAACAAGCAGCAATCGACCTCGCTGTCGAAGATATGCTCGGAAATCCTCCCAAAACTATCATCAACGATACCACAGTACACCCCGTATTCAGCGAAGGCGAATACAATGCCGAAAACATCGAAGAATACCTCAATGGAGTACTATCGCTCGATGCTGTAGCTTGTAAAGATTGGCTCACCAACAAGGTTGACCGTAGCGTTACCGGCCGAGTTGCTCGTCAGCAGTGTGCCGGCGAACTTCAATTGCCACTCAACGACTTCGGCGCCGTATCACTCGATTACCACGGCAAAAACGGTATTGCAACTTCAATCGGCCATGCTCCTCAGGTAGCACTCACCAACGTTGAAGCAGCATCTCGTCTCGCAGTAGCCGAAGCACTCACCAATATCGTAGGTGCCGGTATCAACCACGGCATCAACGGCATATCACTCAGTGCCAACTGGATGTGGCCTTGCAAAAATCCCGGCGAAGATGCAGCACTCTACCGCGCCGTAGAAGCTTGTAGCGACTTTGTTTGCGCCCTTGGCTGTAATATTCCTACCGGCAAGGACAGTCTCTCAATGACTCAGAAATACCCCGATGGTACTAAGGTAACCGCTCCCGGCACAGTCATCATTTCGGCTTCTGGCGAACGTCTTAACTGCTCGCTCAAACCCGATGCAGTACTTTCTAACAAGCCCTCTACTATCTACTATGTCGATTTCAGCAACTGTCCTCTCGCCCTTGGCGGCTCGGCTCTTGCACAGTCGCTTGGCAAAGTAGGTGGCACAACACCCGACGTAAGTAGCGCCGACCACTTCTCTAAAACCTTCGATTGTGTCAACACCTTGGTAGTCGACGGTCATATCCAAGCAATCCACGACGTAAGTGCCGGTGGTACAGTGACAGCACTTCTTGAAATGTGCTTCGCTAATACAAAGGGCGGCGTCAACTTCTTCACCGATGGTTTTGCACAGAACGGCGAAACCGACCTCGTGAAGATTCTCTTCGCAGAAAACCCTGCCGTACTTATCCAAGTACCCAATAAATCGAAACGCGTTGCAGAAGAGATTATGGGCGCATTTGGAGTTCGCTACTTTGCAGTAGCCGCTCCTGCAAAAGAAAATGTGCTAACCATCAAACACACCGATGGTCGCACACTCACAATATCGATTCCCGAAGCACGTCGCCGCTGGTACGAACCTTCATACCGCTTCGACCTACTCCAGACCGCCACTCCTTGTGCAGAAAGTCGCTTTGCAAACTTCGACAAACAGCCCTTGCGCTTCCGCCTCCCCGACCATTTTGAAGGCACCTTCAAATCGCTTGGCATCACACCTCGCCGCCGCAAAGCTAGTGGCGCACGCGCTGCAATCATCCGCGAGAAGGGTGTTAACGGCGAACGCGAAATGGCTTACTCTCTCTACCTTGCCGGCTTCGATGTTAAAGACGTACACATGACCGACCTTATGAGCGGTCGCGAAACCCTCGACGACATCAACATGATTGTATTCTGTGGCGGTTTCTCAAATAGCGACGTTCTTGGTTCAGCTAAGGGTTGGGCAAGTGGTTTCAAATGGAACGAAACAGCAAGCGAGACACTCCGTCGCTTCTACAACCGTCCCGACACACTCAGTCTCGGTGTATGCAACGGTTGCCAGCTTATGATTGAGCTTGATCTCCTCGGTGCAGGTATCGCTAAAGACGGAACTACTCCTAAGGTTCAGATGTGCCACAACCTTTCAGGCAAATTCGAATCAACCTTCCTCACCCTCAAAGTACCTACAAACGACACCGTAATGTTCAAGTCGCTTTCGGGTATGAGCGCCGGCATTTGGGTAGCTCACGGTGAAGGACGATTCCACTTCGCTGACGGAATCAAAGCCACCGGACTTAAGGTAGCGGCTAAATATGCCTACTCAGAGTACCCCGGCAACCCCAACGGTAGTGAAGGCGATGTAGCAGCATTGGCATCTGCCGATGGTCGCCACCTCGCTATTATGCCCCACCTCGAACGCGCCATCTTCCCCTGGCAGTGGGCTTACTACCCCCAGACTCGCGCAAACGATGAAGTAGCCGTATGGATTGAAGCTTTCGTCAATGCACGTAAGTGGATTGAAAAGAAAGTAAAGAAAGGCTAAAAGACTATCGATTTATCGATGGCTATTAATAGCTTAGATAAGAAATTTTAACGCAAGAATTTAATTTGCCGGGCGGTTAAATTTTGACCGTCCGGCAAAATTTCTTACTTTTGCGATATTGTTTAGTAAAAAAATTAATCACTAAAATAACTTATTCTATGAGTTTGAACATCATAGTGCTTGCCAAGCAGGTGCCCGACACCCGCAACGTAGGCAAAGATGCAATGAAGGAAGACGGCACCATCAATCGTGCTGCCTTACCTGCGATTTTCAATCCCGAAGACCTTAACGCTCTAGAGCAGGCTCTTCGTCTGAAAGAAACTCATCCCGGCAGCACA